>NZ_JBMDXT010000121.1:0-43062 GCF_048594475.1 Nakamurella sp.
CGCACGGTCGACTTCAAGAACACGGTCATCGTCTTCACCTCGAACCTGGGGACGCAGGACATCTCCAAGGCCGTCGGGATGGGCTTCCAGCAGGGCAACACCTCGGAGTCCAACTACGAGCGGATGAAGCAGAAGGTCAACGACGAGCTCAAGCGGCATTTCCGTCCCGAGTTCCTCAACCGCATCGACGACGTGGTGGTCTTCCACCAGCTGACCACCGATGAGATCAACCAGATGGTCGATCTCATGCTCAAGCGGGTCGAGGCGGCGCTGCGGAACAAGGACATGTCGCTGGAGCTGACCGACGCGGCCAAGACGCTGCTCGGCGAGCGCGGGTTCGATCCCGTCCTGGGCGCCCGGCCGCTGCGCCGGACCATCCAGCGGGAGATCGAGGACAAGCTGTCCGAGAAGATCCTGTTCGACGAGATCCGGCCCGGCCAGATCGTCCTGGTCGACGTGCAGGACGTGACCGACACGCTGACCGGCAAGCCGACCAAGGAATTCACCTTCCGCGGCGAGCAGCGGCCGTCGTCGGTGCCGGACTCGGTGCCCGCCGGCCTGGCCATCGACGCCGGCCCGGAGAGCACCACCGGCTGACCCGGACCGCACCACGGAACGCCCCGCCCCCCATCCCGGGGGGGCGGGGCGTTCCCGTTCCTGCTCCCCACCGCCGGGCTCGACCGCAGCCCGCCGGGGCGACCCTGGGCCGGCCCTCGGCCGCGCGGACTATCACCGCTTGGGCGGGCCCTTTGCCGCGCGGATCATCACCGCCTAGGCGGGCCTCAGCCGCGCGGATCATCACCGCCGGCGCGGACGAACGACCGCCGGATGTGACGGGCGAGGCCAAAGTCGCCGAGTTCGGCCGCGCAGGGAAGGGCCGTCACCGCCCCGACCAGACCCGGCCGCGGCACGGACGCGGCACGGGGTGGCACGAAGGCGGCACGGAGGCGGCACGGCGTGATGCGCCTGACGTCCGGAGCGTGACCGTCGGTCCGGCGTCAGTCCGGCCGAGCCCCCGGCGCCGGCCGAGCGTCGGCCGGGGTGGCTCCGGGCAGGCCGTACCAGCCGTCGAGGGCGGCCTCGACCAGACCGTCGGCCAGCAGCGTGGTCAGGCAGCGACGGGCCTGGACGGCGTCCTCGGTGGTGGCCAGCAGTTCGGTCCGGGGTACCGGCCCGGGCATGGCCCGCAGCAGCGCCATCATCCGGCCGCGGGCCTGCCGGTCGGTGCCGTGCCAGGCCTGCACGGGCCGGCGGGCGACACCGGCCACGGCACCCGCCCGGCGCCAGGTGCAGCGATCCAGCAGCGGGCACCGGTCGCACGCCGGGTTCACCGCCGTGCACACCAGGGCACCCAACTCCATCACGGCGACCGAGAAGCGGGCCGCGACCGCCGGTTCGGCCGGCAACAGCGCGGCCAACTCGGCCCGGTCGGCCGCGGTGGCCGACGCCCGGGGCTCGTCGACCCCGCGAACCACCCGGGCCAGCACCCGGCGCACGTTGGTGTCGACGACCGGCACCCGGGCCCCGAACGCGAAGGCCGCGACCGCCCGTGCGGTGTACTCGCCGATGCCGGGCAGCGTCAGCAGCCGGTCCACCTCGGACGGCACGATGCCGCCGTACTCGGTGGTGATGGCGACCGCGGCCGCGTGCAACCGGAGGGCGCGGCGCGGGTAGCCCAGCCGGTCCCACGCCCGGATCGCCTCCCCGGCCGGCTCGGCGGCCAGATCGGCCGGCGCGGGCCATCGATCGAGCCACCGCCGGTACACCGGCAGCACCCGTCCGACCGGAGTCTGCTGCAGCATGACCTCGCTGACCAGCACCGCCCACGGGGTCGCGTCGGGCCGGCGCCAGGGCAGGTCGCGGGCGTTGCGGTCGTAGAAATCCAGGATGAGGCCGTGGTCGAGCGGGTCAGCTCGCGGCGGCACCGCTCTCCTGGCTCTCCGTGGCGGCGGCCTCGTCCTCCTCCGTGACCTCTTCCAGCAGGCCGGTTTCCACGTCGAAGATGAAACCGCGCACCTTGTCGGTGTGGTGCAGGAAGGGGGAGTCCTGGACGCGGCGCATCGACTCACGGACCGAATCGTGCGGATCCTTGAACGCCT
Source organism: Nakamurella sp. (assembly GCF_048594475.1). Classification (NCBI taxonomy): domain Bacteria; kingdom Bacillati; phylum Actinomycetota; class Actinomycetes; order Nakamurellales; family Nakamurellaceae; genus Nakamurella; species Nakamurella sp. The sequence continues at coordinate 2,100 of NZ_JBMDXT010000121.1, forward strand.
GCACGGACCAGGTCGGCCGGTAGCCGGCGAACTTCGCGAGCTGCTCGCGGAACTCGTCCTCCTGAAGCTTGGCCAGGCCGCAGTCGGTGTGGTGGACGATCATGATCTCGCGGGTACCGAGCGCATGCTGCGAGATGGCCAGCGAACGGATGACGTCGTCGGAGATGATGCCGCCGGCGTTCCGCATCAGGTGGATCTCGCCCGGATTGAGGCGGAAGGCGACGTGCGCGTCGACCCGGCAATCCATGCACATGACCACGGCCAGATGCTTCAGCGGCGACGGGCCGAGGCCCGAGGGGTGGTACATGGCCGCGGTCTTGTTGCGCCGCAGCATCTCGTCGATCGCCGTCACAGTGACTCCTTCGGCGTTGCTCCCCGGGATGGTCTTGGAGCGAGACTACCGTCGTTCGGGTGATGCAACCGGTCGGCCCGTCGAGCCCCACCACGTACTGGATCCGTCGAGTACTCGTGGTGGTCCTGGCCGTCGCCGTCCTGGTCACGATCGTGTGGTTCCTGGCCGGCCGCACGTCCCGCTCGTCGGCCGGGCAGGACTCCTCCGCGGCCGCCGCCGTCACCTCCGCCGCGCCGACAATGACCGGCGTGCTGGCGAATTCGACCGCACCGTCGCGCTCGACGGTGCCGTCGCCCAGCCCGTCCCCGAGCCCGTCGCCCAGCCCGTCGCCCGCCGCGGCCGCGCCCCCGGCGCCGACCGATTCGCCGGCGCCCACGGCCGCCTCCGCGGCCGACGCGGCGCCGGCCCCGGACGCCGCCGCCACTTCGGCGAACGGGTCGATCGTCGCCGCCGCCCCGGCCGACCCGGCTCCGGCGAGCACACCGGCGGCGCCGGCCCCTGCGCCACCCGCCTACGACGCGGACGGTCGCCTGCTCTGCCCGGACTCCGCGATCGGCGTGGCCGCCGAGGTGCCGGCCGAGGTCCGGTCCGGGGCCACCGTGATCGTCGGGATGGTCGTCACCAACACCGGTACCGAACAGTGCCGGCGCGACGTGTCCGGCACCGCCCAGGTGTACACCGTGTTCGGAGCCGACGGCACCCGGTTGTGGTCCACGGCCGACTGCTTCCCCGGCCAGGGCACGGACGTCCGTGAGCTCGCGCCCGGGCAGACGCTCAAGTACACGGTGAAGTGGTCGGGCACGACGTCCGCCCCGGGCTGCACCGGTGAGCGGACACCGCTCGCCCCGGGCGGCTACACGCTGATCGCCCAGCTGGGGGCGCTGTCGAGCCCACCGGCCGCGTTCACCGTGGCCTGACCGGCTCGGCCCGAGCGCACGGTGTCCGGGCGCACGGTGCGGGCGCCGGTCCCGGTGCGGCCCAGCCGGGACGGCGTCTACAGGGCGGTGCCGTACCGGTCCACGATCGATGACTCGGCCAGTCGCGACAGGCCCTCCCGGACGACCCGGGCGCGGGCCTCGCCGACACCCTCCACCGCCTGCAGATCGGCGGCCGTGGCGGCCAGCAGCCCCTGCAGGTTGCCGAAGTGCACGATCAGCCGGTCGAGCACGGCCGGCGGGACGCGCGGGATGCCGGCCAGCAGCCGGTAGCCGCGGGGGCTGACCGCCGAGTCCAGGGCGTCGCCGGGGGTGTTGATGCCCAGGACCCGAGCCACCGCCGACAGGTCGAGCAGCGCGACCTCGTCGAGCTGGTCCAGCGCCTCCACGATCTCGTCGATCGAGTCCGGGCTCTGGTCGCCGGGCAGGTAGTCGCGGATCAGCAGTTCCTGCAGGCCCTGGGTACCGCTGAGCATCTCGTCCAGCTGCAGGCCGAGCAGCCGGCCGTCGGTGCCGAGCTCGATGACGTTGCCGGTGAGTTCGTCGGCGATGCGCCGGACCATCAGCAGCCGTTGCAGCACGGTCATCGCATCGCGCAGGGTCGCGAAATCCTCGATCTCCAGCGCGGACAGGGCGCGGGCGACCTCGTCCAGCCGGAACTTGTAGCGCTGCAGCGTGGCCAGCGCCTGGTTGGCCCGGGACAGGATGATCGGCGGGTCCGCGACGACGTGCCGGCGACCGCCGAAGTACAGGTTGATGATCGACATCGAGTGGCTGACCGCGATCACGGGATGGCCGGTCTGCAGGCCGGTCCGCTCGGCCGTGCGGTGCCGGGTGCCGGATTCGACCGTCGGGATCGTCGGGTCCGGAGTCAGCTGCACGTTGGCCCGCAGGATGCGCGTGGCGTCGTCGCTGAGCACCACCGCGCCGTCCATCTTGCACAGCTCGCGCACCCGCGTCGACGAGAACTCGACGTCGAGGCGGAAGCCGCCGTCACAGAGATCCTCGACCGCCTGGTCGAAGCCCAGCACGATCAGGGCCCCGGTGCGTCCGCGCAGAATGCGTTCGAGCCCGTCCCGCAGCGGCGTGCCCGGGGCGACCCGGGCCAGCACGGCACGATGCGCGGCCACGCTCGTGCGATCCTCCACCCCAAGTCCTCCCTCGGTCCACCGGACAGTTTAGGGCCGACGTCCGGGGGCGAAATCATTCTCGCCGGATGACGACGCCTCAGCCGGTCCGCTCCCCCTTGGACGGCCGGCGGATCCAGCTCACACCCTCGCCGCTGACGACGCCCAGGGCCTCACCGAGCGTCGCCGCTTCGACCAGGCGCATCCCCGGGGGTCGCTCGGCGGCGGATCCGGGCGGCACCACCGCGCGCTCGAAACCGGCTCGGGCGGCCGCGGCCAGGCGCTGTGCGATGCCGGGGACCGGATGGATGTCGGCGGCCAGCCCGAGCTCGCCGACGGCCACCAGATCGCCCGGCAGGGGAGTGTCCCTGGCCGAGGACCACAGGGCCAGGGCCAGGGCCAGATCGGCGGCCGGCTCGGTCATCCGCCAGCCGCCGACCGTGGCGGCGAGCACCTCCTTGCCGGCCAGACCCACGCCCGACCATCGCTGCAGGATCGCCACCACCATGGCCGCCCGGGACGAATCCAGCCCCGAGACGGTGCGCCGCCCGGTCTCGCCGCCGGCCGGGGTGATGAGGGTCTGGAGCTCCACCGGCAGGGCCCGCCGCCCCTGGAGGGCGACCGTGGTGCAGGTGCCCGCGACCGGTGCCGCCCGCCGGCTCAGGAACAGGCCGGACGGGTCGGGCATCTCGGCGATGCCGTCCGGCACCATCCGGAAGCAGCCCACCTCATCCGCCGGCCCGTACCGGTTCTTGACCCCCCGGACGGTCCGCAGGATCGAGTGCCGATCCCCCTCGAAGTGCAGCACGACGTCGACCAGGTGTTCCAGGACGCGGGGCCCGGCGATCGCCCCGTCCTTGGTGACGTGACCGACCAGCACGCAGGCCATGTTGCGTTCCTTGGCCACGGCGGTCAGGGCGGCCGCCACCGCCCGGACCTGGCTGACCCCGCCGGCGGTTCCGTCGACCGCGCCGGAGGCGATGGTCTGCACCGAGTCGACGATCAGCAGGCGTGGCCGGACCGCGTCGACCTGACCGAGCACGGCGGCCAGATCGCCCTCCGCGGCCAGGAAGATGTCGTCGTGGATGGCCTTCATCCGCTCCGCCCGCAGGCGGACCTGAGCGGCCGATTCCTCGCCGGTGACGACCAGCACCGGGCCGTGTCCCTGAGCGGCCCAGGCCCGTGCGGTCGCCAGGAGCAGGGTCGACTTGCCGACGCCGGGCTCGCCGGCCAGCAGGATCACCGCGCCCGGGGTGAGCCCGCCGCCCAGCACCCGGTCGAACTCGGCGACGCCGCTGGCGGTGGGGCGGACGACGTCCGCCGACACCTCACCGATGCGTCGGGCCGGATGGGTCACCGGGCCCGCGCTCATCCGGCGGACGACGGAGCCAGGGGCCGGGCCCTCGTCGAGGGTGCCCCACGCCTGGCACTCCGGGCAGCGGCCGTGCCACTTGCTGGTTTCGTGGCCGCACCCGCTGCAGCGGAAGGCCGGCCGGGGACCGCGGGGAGCGGATGTGGACCTCATGCCCGGCACGCTAGGGCACGAGTCCGACAGTGCCCGGTAACCGGACCGGGACGGCCCACGGACGGGGGTTCGGGTCGGCCGACCGAGCCGACACGGGCGGCCCGCCGGACCCTCGTACGGGTCGGGCAGGCCGGGGACCGGCGACGAGCGGTCCTGGACGGGTCAGTGGCCGCCGGACCCTCGTACGGGTCGGGCGGGCCGGGGACCGGCGACGAGCGGTCCTGGACGGGTCAGTGGCCTCCGGGCCCGACGTCTCCCTCGGCGACCTCGTCCTGCTCCCAGAGCGGCGTCGGGTGCGGCGGCAGGATGTTGACCGTCTCCCGGTTGGTGGAGCGTTCCTTCGGGAGCTGGATCGGCACGTTGACGTCGACGGTGCCGGCGTTGGCGAACGAGAAGGTCATCGGGATGGAGACCCCGTAGTACTGGTCCTGAAGGAACCCGGTGACGGTGACCTCGGTGCCGTTCTCGCTGGCGAAGTCGGACAGGGCCTGCGGCGGCAGGGTGGCGTCACCGGTGATCTTGACCGACGTCGCGGCGCTGGTGGAGACGCCCTCGAGGGAGTCGGCCGTGAAGCCGTCGTTGGAGATGTACAGCAGCACGCGGGCACTCGAGCCGGCGGGGTAGTACTCGCGTTCGGTCGGTGCGAGCCGGACGTCGAGCACGGCGATGTCGCCGACGGTGGCGTTGGCGCCGTCGATGGCGGCCACCTGCTGCGCGGTCTGCGAGTACTGGCCGGCCGCACATCCGCTCACCGCCAGCGTCATGGCGGCGAACAGGGCCAGACCGGCGGGAGCGAGCACTCGGCGCGGCAACCGGGCGGTGCGGGTCACGGCGGTTCCCCTCTTGAAGGCCCGACCCCGACGGCGTTCGGATGCGGGGGCGGCGCTGGCGGCGGTTCGGTCGGACGGGTCAGTCTGGATCCTGCGGCGTCGATCGGTGAAGAGCGACGTTCGGTAGAAGGTTAGTCGCCGGGGGAACGGCTCTGCTCGGTGGGAGGTCCAAGCGGCCCGTGTCGCGTCTCCCGAGCTCGGTGGGCGGGCCCCCGAATGGGCCCGGAAAACCCGGACGGGGCAACGACATGCACGCGGCGCAACGGTTTGTCAAGTGACCGTATAGCCCCTGACCTGCGACAACGGCTGAAGCCGCGGCCAAGACGTGGTAGGATGGCCGGAGCGAAAGGGGTCTTGAACTCTCATGGTTTTCAACGTTGGCGAAACCGTTGTCTACCCGCATCACGGTGCGGCCCTCATCCAGGCCACCGAAACCAGGACCGTCAAGGGCGTCGAGAAACTCTATCTCGTCCTCAAGGTCGCCCAGGGCGACCTGACGGTCAAGGTGCCGGCCGACAACGCAGAGATCGTCGGTGTTCGGGACGTGGTCGACCGGACCGGTCTGGATCACGTCTTCGAGGTGCTCCGGGCGCCGCACACGGAAGAGCCGACCAACTGGTCGCGGCGCTACAAGGCAAACCTCGAGAAGCTCGCCTCGGGCGATGTGAACAAGGTCGCCGAGGTGGTCCGCGATCTGTGGCGGCGCGACCGCGAGCGCGGTCTGTCCGCCGGTGAGAAGCGGATGCTCGCCAAGGCGCGACAGATCCTGGTCTCCGAGTTGGCCCTGGCCGAGGGGACGAACGAGGTCAAGGCCGAGGGCATCCTCGACGAGGTCCTGGCCTCCTGACGTCAGCCGGGTCCGCAGGGTTCGGTCGTCGGAGCCGGCAGTGACGACGGTGGCCGCCGTGCTGCGGATGGCCGACGACGACCACGGTTCGGCGCTGACCGTCCGGGTCGCCGGTCGCCCGTTGCTGACGCATGCTCTCGACCGCCTGTGCGCGTCCGGGGTCGGTGTGATCGTGGTGCTCGCCGCGCCCGCCCGGGCCGACCAGGTCCGCGCCCTCGTCCGCGAGCGCGCGACCGTCCGCACGGGTGGGTTGCGGCAAGCCGTGTCGTCCGCCGTGGCCGACGGTGCGTCGCCCGACGGGCCGATCGACGTCGTGCTCGTGCACGACGCGCAGCGGGGTCTGGCGCCCGTGTCCCTGATCGAGCGGGTCATCGCCGGGGTCCGTGCGGGCGCCGATGCGGTCGTTCCCGTGCTGCCGGTCGTCGACACCATTCGGGACACCGGCGCGGGTCGCTCCCTGTCCGCGGTCGTCGACCGCTCGAATCTGCGCATCGTCCAGGCGCCGCAGGCCTTCCGGCCCGCGGTGCTGCTGGCGGCCACGACGGACGGCGCGACGGAATCATGGGATCCGGCCGCGGCGGTCGCCGCCGATGGCGTGCCGATCAGCGTGGTGGACGGCGACCGCGCCGCCCATCGCATCACCACGACGGACGAGATCGAGGCGGCGGAACGCATGGTCACGGCACAGTCCGGTCCGGCCGACCCCCGGGGCGCGGTGGCGCCGGCCGGGGTGGCCGCGGAGCGGTCGGACTCGACCACGGTCGCGGGGCTGCGGATCGGCACCGGGGTGGACGTGCACCCGATCGAGGCGGGCCGCGAGTGCTGGGTCGCCGGCATCCGGTTCCCCGGGGTGGACGGCTGCGCCGGCCATTCGGACGGTGACGTGGCCGCGCACGCCCTCTGCGACGCGATCCTGTCGGCGGCCGGTCTGGGCGATCTGGGCGCGGTCTTCGGCACGTCGGATCCCCGGTGGGCCGGTGCGGCCGGGGTGACCCTGCTCGCCGAGGTCGTCCGCAGGCTCACGGCGGCCGGCCACCGGGTGATCAATGCCTCGGTGCAGGTGATCGCGAACACGCCCAAGCTCGCCCCGCGGCGCCTGGAGGCGCAGGAGGTGCTGAGCCGGGTGGTCGGCGCGCCGGTGGCGGTCACCGGGACGACCACCGACGGCCTGGGGTTGACCGGCCGCGGCGAGGGTCGGGCGGCCATCGCCAGCGCCCTGCTCGGACCGGCCTGACCTCAGCGCGCGGCCGAGCCGGCGCGTCCGAGCCGGCGCGGCCGAGCCGGCCAGCCCCGGCCGACGCGGCCGGGCGGTCAGCTTGACGCCGGCAGCTCGTCCTCGACGTACCGCGACCGGACCGCCAGCACCCCGGCGCCGATCTGCACCAGCACGACCGCGCCGAGCGCGAGCAGGGGCACGACCCACCCGCCGGACAGGTCGAACAGCAGGCCGAAGCCCAGCGGTCCGACCGAGGCGATCAGGTAGCCGGTGCACTGGGTGAACGCCGACAGGGACGTCGTGGCCAGCCCGGTCCGCGCCCGCAGCGCGATCAGCGTGAGGGCGAGCGGGAAGGCCCCGGTGCCGATGCCGATCAGCACCGACCAGAGCACCACGGGGCCGGTCGGCGACACGATGAGCCCGGCCAGGGCGAGCAGGTAGCAGGTGGCGAGCGCTCCCACCACCAGGGCCGGGCGCCGCGACCGGCCGAGCAGGGGCGGAACCACCGCGGCGAGCGGAATGCCCACCGCGATCGCGATGGAGACCTGCGCCGCCGCGGCCGTGTCGGTCATGCCGCTCTCGACGAGGATCTCGGCCAGCCACCCGAAAACCACGTAGGCGACCATCGCCTGGCAGCCGAAGTACACCGCCAGCGACCAGGCGATCCGGCTGCGGGCCAGCGTGCGCAGCGGCAGGCGGCGGCCCGGCCCGGAGGGTCCGGCCGGACCGGGCCGGCGGATCAGCAGCAGCCAGGGGACCAGTGCGACGGCCGCGGTCACCGCCCACAGTCCGATGCCGAGCCGCCAGTCCCCGCCCAGGCCGCGCTGCACCGGCAGGGTCAACCCGGCCGCGGCCGCGCCGCCGATGGTCAGCAGGGTGGTGTAGGCGGCGGTGATCGTCGGGATGCGGTCCGGGAAGTGCAGCCGGACCAGGCCCGGCATCAGCACGTTGGCGACGGCGATACCGGCCAGGGCCAGCAGCGAGCCGGCGAACAGGGCGGGCGCGCCGGGCACCGCGGCCCGCACCACCTGACCGGCCAGCAACGCGAGCAGGGCGGTCACCACCGTGCGGTGGGCGCCCAGGCGTGCGGCGAGCACCGGTGCGAGCAACCCCATGGCGGCGAACGCCAGGGTCGGTAGCGACAGGAGCAGTCCGGTCGTCGACGCGGGCAGCCCGGTGGCGTCCCGTAGCTCCGGCACCACCGCGCCGAGCGCGTTGACCACCGGACGCAGGTTGATCGCCAGCAGCAGCACGGCGACCGTGACCAGGGTGCGGCCGGGCCGGCTCATTCGCGAGCCGTGGGCCCGGGGACGGCCTCGGCCGGTGCGGGCGTCAGCGGGTCAGCTCGATCGGGAAGCGGGTGGCGTAGACCCGGGGCGGGGCCGTGCCGGGCACGGGGACCAGCAGCCCCGGTACCGCCCGAAGCCGGTCCATCGGCACCGGCGTCGCCGCCCCGGCCGTGCGGACCAGGCTGACCAGGTCGGCCATCGGCAGCACGGCCGGCACGCCCTCGGTCAGCGACGTCACGGTGACGGTCGCGCCGTCCCGCTCGTACAGGCCCACCTCGGGGACCGCGGTCGGCGGCCCGACCCGCTCGTAGTGCTGCTGCAGCAGCGGGCGCTGCCGGGCGTAACTGAGGGTGTCCCAGCGCCGGCGCAGCGCGTCGGCGAACGGCTGCGCCGCCTCCGGCCAAGCGAAGGACACCCAACCCGGTCCGCGCAGCGTCACCGGCTGGATGGAGACCGGCAGCGCCGGGGACTGGATCAGCCGGTCGGCCATGCGGGCCAGGAACGTCAGCCCGACGGGGTCCTGCGAACCACCGACCAGCAGGTCGCCGACCGTCGGCACCAGGACGACCGGGTCACCGTCGACCGGCAGGCCGCGCACGAGCTCCGGTCGGAGCAGGGCGGTCCCGGCGAACCGGACGTCCTGGAAGAGGTGCACGCTCTCGACCCGCTGCGCCGCCGGGACCGGCCGCCCGAAACCGGCCACCACCGCCGCATCCAGAACCTGCGGCAGCGTGACGCCCCAGCGGGCGAGCTGATCCGCCGAGAGCGGTACGTCCGCGTCCGGCAGATCCGCGTACGGCCCGACGCACAGGTCGGCCGCGATCGGCTGCACGACGTCCAGGGCGGCCGCGGCGCCCTGCAGGGCGAGCCGGAAGTGCCGCAGCTGCAGCGTCAGCGCGCCCATCGGGCGGACCGACAACTGCTCCCGCGCGAGGTCGAACGTCGGCGGGAGGTGCGGCGACCCCGGCGTCTGCATCGGACGACGGTACCCGTCCGGCCGGCCGCCGGCCGCCGGCCGTGCGCGCCGCCGACGCCGCCGGCCGCGCCACCGGGGTCGGGCTCCACCATCACCCGCGGCGATCAGTCGAACGCCGAGATGCCGGTGACGTCCCGCCCGATGATCAGCGACTGGATGCTGTCGGTGCCCTCGTACGTATGCACGACCTCCATGTCGGTCATGTGCCGGGCGACGTGGAAGTCCAGCAGCAACCCGTTGCCGCCCAGAATGTCCCGGGCCTGCGCGCAGACCGAGCGCGCCGCCCTGGCCGTGTGCATCTTGGCCAGTGACGCCATCGGTCCGGTCAGCCTGCCCTGCTCCTGCAGCTGCGCCATCCGGAAACACATCAGCTGGATCGTGGTGGTCTCGGCGAGCATGGTGGCCAGCTTGCCCTGCACCAGCTGGTAGGAGGCGATCGGCTTGCCGAACTGCTGCCGGTTGGTGGCGTAGGTCAGGGCCGCCTCGTACGCGGCGACGGCATGGCCGGCCGCCTCCCAGGACGCTCCGCCGCGGGTCGCGGTGAGCACCCGGCTGACGTCCCGGAACCCGTTGGCGTTGGCGAGCCGGTTGGCCTCGGGCACCCGGACGTCGTCCAGCACGATGTCCGGCTGCCAGATCGCCCGCTTGCCGATCTTGCCGGTGATCAGCTCGGCCGTGTAGCCCTCGGGATAGGACGAGTCGAATCCTTCGCCCTCCCTTTCAACGACGAAACCCTTGACCTTGCCGTCGGCCTCGTCCCGCGCCCACACGACGACGACGTGCGCGATGCTGCCGTTGCCGATCCAGCGCTTGGCGCCGTTGAGGACCCAGTGATCGCCCGACCGGCGAGCGGTGGTCTCCAGCGCGACCGAGTCGGAGCCGTGATCCGGTTCGGTCAGGGCGAACGCGCCGACGAGCTCGAGCCTGGCCATGCCCGGCAGCCAGCGCTGCTTCTGTTCCGCGGAGCCGAGCAGGTTGATCGAGCCCATGGCCAGGCCGGTCTGCACCCCCAGGAACGTGTTGACGCTGCCGTCGCCGCGAGACAGTTCGAGCGTGACCATGCCCTGCGCGAGGCGGGACAGGCCGGGGCAGCCGTAGCCCGTGATCGGGCCGCCGACCACGCCCAGCCGTGCCAGCTTGGGCACCAGCTCGAACGGAAATTCCGCCCGTTCCCAGTAGTCGTTGATGATCGGCAGCACCTCGGCGTCGACGAACGACCTGACCCGGTCGCGGATCTCCCGCTCGGAGTCCGTGAGGAGATCGTTGAGCAGGTAGTAGTCGGTCCCGCGGGCCGCTGTCAGGTCACGAGCGAGGTCCTTGGCCTGCTCGGCCGCGAGGTTCAGTGTGCTGCTCACGATGTCACGCTCACTTCGGCGGTGGGCCGGGGCGTCCGGGTCCCGGCCTCGTCGTAGGAATACCAACCCCGTCCGGTCTTGCGGCCGAGTTCACCGCGTTCGACCAGGGCCGCGACGCTGCGGCTCGGACGGTCCTTCGGGTCGCCGCTCTGGGCGAACCGGTCCTGCTTGGTCAGGTACCCGATGTCGATGCCGGTCAGGTCCATCAGTTCGAACGGTCCCATCGGGTAACCCAGTGCGGTGCGGCAGGCGGTGTCGATGTCCTCCACCGACGCGACGCCGTTCTCGAGCAGGAAGATCGCCTCGTCGCGCACCGCGTTGAGGATGCGGTTGGCGACGAACCCGGGGATCTCCCGGTTCAACACCACCGGGACCTTGCCCAGCCGCTTGGCCAGCGCGATGGAGGTGTCGACGGTCGCGTTCGAGGTCGCCGGACCGCGAACCACCTCGACGCACTTCATGATCAGCGCGGGGTTGAAGAAGTGCAGGTTGCAGACCTTCTCGGGCCGTCGGGTGGCGTCGGCGATGCGGGACGAGACGATGCTGGACGAGTTCGTCGCCAGAATCGCGTGCGGCGGGGCCGCCTTGTCCAGCTCCGCGAACAGCGCCCGTTTGACGTCCAGGCGTTCCACCGCCGCCTCGATGACGTAGTCGGCGGTGGACGCGGCGCCGGCCAGGTCGGTCCTGAAGGTCAGGCGGTCGAAGGCCGCTTCCACCTCGGCCGGAAGCCGTCGCCCCTTCTCGATGTCCCGGGAGAGCCGGGAGCGGAGTGCGGCGTCCGCCGTCGCCAGCGCCGGTGCGGCGATGTCGGTAACGGTCGCGGTCAGACCGGCCAGGGCGCAGACCATGCCGATCTGCGACCCCATCGCTCCGGCCCCGACGACCAGCACGTGGTTGACGGTCATCTCATCGCCCCGTGAAGCGCGGTGGGCGCTTGTTCAGGAACGCGTCCGCGCCCTCGTTCTTGTCCTCGGTCGTGTACAGCAGCGCCTGCGCCAGCCGTTCGACCACCAGTCCGGTGCGTTGGTCGGCGTCCATGCCGGACCGGATGACCAGCTTGGCCAGCCGGATCGCCAGCGGGCCCTTGGCGGTGATCTGCCCGGCGACCTGGCGGGCCGTGGCCAGCAGCTCGTCGCCGGGAACCACCGAGGTGACCAGCCCGATCCGGTGTGCCTCGTCGGCGGTGACCAGCCGTCCGGTCAGGATCAGCTCGATGGCTCGGCCGGTGCCGATCAGCCGGGCCAGCCGCTGGGTGCCGCCGGCCGCCGGCAGTACCGACAGGTTGACCTCGGGTAGGCCGAAACGGGCCGTCTCGGCGGCGATCCGGATGTCGCAGGCCATGGCCAGCTCGCAGCCGCCGCCGAGGGCGAACCCGTTGACCGCGGCGATCGTCGGCTTCTCGAACGCCTCGACGTCGTCGTAGAGCCGCTGCAGGTCGGACGCCAGTGCGGTGTGCAGGGTGTACCCGCGGACCTGGGAGATGTCCGCGCCGGCCACGAACGCCTGGTCGCCGGCGCCGGTGACGATCACCACCTGCACGGCGTCGTCGGTGCGGAACGCGTCCAGGGCGGCCCGGATGTCCAGCTGCACCTGGCGGTTCACCGCATTGCGGACCGCCGGCCGGTTGATGGTGAGAGTTGCGATGCCGTCCGAGACCTCGGTGAACAGAGTCTCGAAGTCGACCCGGGCCACCGGAGCAGCGGTGGTCACGGTCGTCACCGGAACGCGGCGAGGCCGGTGATGGCCTGCCCCATGATCAGGGTGTGCACCTCGTCGGTGCCCTCGTACGTCCGGACCGACTCCAGGTTGTTGGCGTGCCGCAGCGGCGCGTAGTCCAGCGTGATGCCGTTGCCGCCGAGCATCTCCCGGGCCTCCCGGCAGATCTCGATGGCCTCGCGCACGTTGTTCAGCTTGCCGAACGAGATCTGCTGCGGGTGCAGCGTTCCGGCGTCCTTGAGGCGCCCGGTCTGCAGGGCGACGAGGATGCCCTTCTGGATCTCCAGCACCATGTCGGCCAGCTTGCGCTGGGTCAGCTGGAAGCTGGCCAGTGGCACGTCGAACTGCTTGCGGTCCAGCGTGTACCGCAGCGCGGTCTCGTACGAGTCGCGGGCCGCGCCCATCGCGCCCCAGATGATTCCGTAACGGGCCTCGTTCAGGCAGCTGAACGGACCCTTGAGGCCGACGACGTTCGGCAGCACCGCGTCGGCGGGCAGCCGCACGTCGGTCAGGGTGATGTCGCACTGGATGGAGGCGCGCATCGACAGCTTCGGCTCGATCGGCGTCGCCGTGAACCCGGGCGTCTCGGTGGGGACGATGAAGCCGCGGATACCCTCCTCGGTCCTGGCCCAGATGATGGCGACCTGGGCGACCGTGGCAAGCCCGATCCACCGCTTGGCCCCGTTGAGCACCCAGTCGCTCCCGTCGCGAACGGCGGTGGTCACCATGCCGGCCGGGTCGGACCCGGCGGTGGGCTCGGTCAGCCCGAAACAGCCGATCACCTCACCCTTGGCCATGCCCGGCAGCCACTGCTGCTTCTGCTCCTCGGAGCCGTGCTTGTGGATGGCGCTCATGGCCAGCGAGCCCTGCACGGAGACGAAGGTGCGCAGGCCGGAGTCGCCGGCCTCCAGTTCCAGCGCGGTCAGGCCGTACTCGACGGAACTGCGGCCCGGGCAGCCGTACCCCGTCAGATGCATGCCGAGCAGGCCGAGTGCACCGAACTCCTTGGCGATCTCCACCGGGAAGTGCGCGTCCTCGTACCACCGGGCGATGTTCGGCCGGATGCGAGCGTCGACGAAGGCGCGGACCCTGTCCCGTTGCGCGAGTTCGTCGGCGGTGAACAGGGAGTCGAGGTTCAGGTAGTCGCGGGCCCGATCGGAGATCGGGGTCGGCGGCTGGGTGACGGCTCCGGCGTAGATGCCGACCGGCCGGTCATCCCCGCTGACGGCCTCGGTGGTGGTCATGGTGTGCTCCAGGTGTCGGGCGCGGGTGGGGACACTCGCGCGGATCAACTGAGGTCAAATGTGGCGGATGGGACGGAAGTCGACTACTTCGGCCGCGCCGGGGTAGTTGATCCGCGCGGGCAGGGTCAGGGGGCCTCCAGCAGGACGGAGATGCCCTGACCGACGCCGATGCACATGGTGGCCAGGGCGCGGGCGGCGCCGCGGTCGTGCAGCTCGATCGCCGCGGACAGGGCGATCCGGGCCCCGCTGGCACCCAGCGGGTGACCCAGGGCGATGGCTCCGCCGTTCGGGTTGACGTACTCGGCGTCGTCCGGAAGGCCCAGCTGCCGCAGCACCCCGATGGCCTGCGCGGCGAACGCCTCGTTGAGCTCGATCAGGTCGAGGTCGGAGACCGAGAGTGAGTTGCGGGACAACAGCTTACGGGTGGCCGGCACCGGACCGAGGCCCATGATCCGGGGCGGAACACCGGTCACCGCGGCCGAGGTGACCCGGGCCAGCGGCGTCAGCCCGAACCGCTGCACGGCGGACTCCGACGCGATCAGCACGGCGGCGGCGCCGTCGTTCACGCCGGACGCCGTGCCGGCGGTGACGGTGCCGCCCGGGTTGATCGGCGCGAGGGTGGCCAGGGCCGCCCGCGAGGTCGGCCGCGGGTGCTCGTCGGTGTCGACGACCACCGGCTCCCCGCGGCCCCGCGGGGATCGACCCGGCGGGATCGTCACCGGCAGGATCTCCCGGGCCAGCCGTCCCGAGCCGATGGCCTCGGCCGCCCGATCCTGGGAGCGCAGCGCGAACGCCTCCTGGTCCTCCCGGGCGATGCCGAGCTCGGCGGCGACGTTGTCCGCGGTCTCCGGCATCGAGTCGGTGCCGAACCGCTCCCGCATCGCCGGGTTCACGAACCGCCAGCCGATGGTGGTGTCATGGATCTCGGTGGACCGGGCGAACGCCGACGTGGCCTTGGGCAGGACGAACGGCGCGCGGCTCATGCTCTCCACGCCGCCCGCGAGCACCAGGTCGGCGTCGCCGGCCCGGACCGCCCTGGACGCGATCGCGATCGCATACAGGCTGGAGCCGCAGAGCCGGTTGACCGTCGAACCGGGGGCGGTGACCGGCAGGCCGGCGAGCAGCGCCGCCATGCGGGCGACGTTCCGGTTGTCCTCGCCGGCCTGGTTCGCGCAGCCGAGCACCACGTCGTCCAAGGCGTCCCAGTCGACCGACGGGAGCCGGCCGGCCAGGCCGCGCAGCACGTGCGCGGCCAGGTCGTCCGGGCGGACCGTTGACAGGGCGCCGGCATACCGGCCGAACGGGGTGCGGACCCCGTCGACCAGGTAGGCGGTACTCATGCGTTCTCCTTGTCCGGCTGAACCAGCTGCCGCAGCTTGAACTTCTGGATCTTGCCGCTCGCCGTCGCCGGCAGGGCCGGCAGCACCGCCAACCGCTCCGGCCAGTACTGCTTGGCGACGCCCCGCTCGTCCAGGAATGCCTTCATCTCTTCGAAGGTGAACCCCTCGACGCCCGGCCGCAACACGACGCAGGCGCACGCCCGTTCCTGCAGCCGCGGATCGGGGATGCCGACCACCGCGACGGAAGCGACCTTGGGGTTCTCGTACAGGGCGTTCTCCACGTAGGCGACCGGGATGTTCTCGCCGCCGCGGATGATCACGTCCTTGGTTCGTCCGGAGAGCTTGAGGTAGCCCTGCTCGTCCAGGTAGGCCAGGTCGCCGGTGTCGAAGAAGCCGTCGGCGAACAGCTCGCGGGTCATCTCCAGTCGCCGGGCGTAGCCGACGAACAGGAACGGGCCGCGGACCTGCAGCCGGCCCGGCTCTCCGGCCGGTAACACCCGGCCGTCGAGGTCGACGATGCGCAGATGCATCCCCGGCCAGGGGAACCCGTCCCGCTCGGCGATGATCTCCGGCGGATCACCGGGGATGCCGAGGGTGACCAGGCCGTTCTCGGTCTGGCCCCACCCGCCGAGCACCGTCATGGCGGGGAACCGGGCCTGCGCCGCGCGGACGATCGCGGGCGGGATCGGCGCCCCCATGCAGCAGAACCGCTGCAGGCTGGACAGGTCGTACGCGTCCAGGTTGGGGGCATTGAGAGTGTCGTGCAGGAACGGCGTCGCCGCCGAGGTGTAGGTGATGCGGTGCCGGTCGACGAGTTCGACGAACGTCTCGTTGCTCCACACGTCCTGGTACACGCCGGTGGCGCCGAGTTGGGTGGGCAGCCGAACTCCGTAGAGCATGCCGGTGAGGTGCGCGAACGTCGACGCCATGTGGATGACGCTGTCCCGGCCGACCCCGAGCCGCTCGGGCAGCGGCGCATTGGCCGCGACCAGCGTGTTCGACGTGTGCATGACCCCTTTGGGTTCGCCGGTGGTGCCCGAGGTGAACATCAGCAGGGTGACCTCGTTCGGGTCCGGTCGCCGCGCGGCCAGCTCGGCCGGGTCGCGGCGCTCCTCCCACGGGGTGGCCGCGAAGTCCGCCCACGACCCGGGCCGGCCCGGGTCGCTCCCGATCACCAGGACGTGCTGCAGCGCCGGCCAGCCCGGCCGGAGCCGGTCGACCATGGCCGGGTAGTCGTAGCCGCGAAACTCGGCCGGAACGACGATCAGCGTCGACTGCGCCAGTTCGACCATGAAACCGACCTCGCGGTCCCGGTAGATCGGGATGAGGGGGTTGGACACGGCGCCGATCCGGGTGGCCGCGAAGTGCACGACCAGGAACTCGATCCAGTTGGGCAGCTGGAACGAGATGACGTCGCCGGGCTCGATGCCCAGCTCGAGGAAGCCAAGTGCGGCCCGGTCGACCTCGGCGGCCAGCTCGGCGTAGGTGACCTGCCGTCGGGGGTCGATCGCGGCGACCTTGTCCGGCGTGCGGGCGACGGCCTCGTCGAGGAAGTCGGTGATCACCTTGTTCGGCCAGTAGCCCGCTGCGGTGTACTCGGCGATGATCTCGTCGGTGAGAATCGTCTCGAGACTCATGTCCGGTGTTCCTGTCTCAGCTCATCGTGAGGCCGCCGCTGACGCTGACGGTCTGTCCGGTGATGTAGGAGGCCTCGTCGGAGGCGAAGAACGCGACGGCGTTGGCCAGGTCGCTCGGGTCGGCCAGCCGGCGGAACGGGATCGCCTTGGTCAGCGCGTCGCGCAGCTTGGGGTTGTCCCCGCCGATCGAGGCGAACAGCGGGGTGTCGGTCGGTCCGGGGCAGACGACGTTGACGGTGATCTGGTGCCGGGCCATCTCGCGGGCCACCGCCTTGGTGAAGGCGATGACGCCACCCTTGGCGGCCGAGTACACGGCCTCGCCCGAGGATCCGACCCGGCCGGCGTCCGAACCCAGGTTGACGACATGGCCGTGGCCCTGCTGCTGCATGATCGGCAGCACGGCCTTGGAGGTGTGGAGCACGCCGTACAGGTTGATCGCGATGACCCGGTCCCAGTCGGCCTCGTCGCTGTCGACGAACGGGCCGACCTTGTCCCAGCCGGCGTTGTTGACCAGGACGTCGACCCGCCCGAACCGGTCGGTGACCGTGGCGACCATGGCCGCCACGGACGCGCGATCGGTCACGTCCACGCGCAGGCCGACGTGGCCGCGGTTCACGCCGCCCCCCAGTTCCTTGGCGGTGTTGACCGCCGACTGCTCGTCGACGTCGGTGACGACGACGATCGCGCCCTCGCTCGCGAGCTTCTCGGCGATGCCGCGGCCGATGCCCCGGCCCGCGCCGGTGACGATCGAGACCTTCTGGTCCAGCTTGCCCATGGTGATGACGTCCTTTGTTTGGTGTGCCCGACCGCCCCGAGCGGTGTTGATCATGGGAAGAGTGCCGTTCTGAGGCGTCGATAACGGGCTTGTTCCCATGATCAACAGCAGTGGCCGGGGTGTGCGGAGGGGAGGGGAGGGGGGAGGGGGAGTGCGAGTGCGCAGGCAGGGGGTCAGGGGGCGAACTTCCGGCCCAGCTTCTGCCGCGCGATGATCAGCTTCATGATCTGGGCGGTACCGTCACCGATCTGCAGGCCGAGCACGTCGCGGAGCCGCTGCTCGATCGGTCGCTCGGTGCGGTAGCCGTACTGGCCGTGCAGCAGCAGGCACTGGTTGATCACGTCATAGGCGGTCTTCGGCGCCCACCACTTGCACATGGCCGCCTCGGAGGTGTGCGGCAACCCGGTATCCTTGAGCCAGAGGGTCTGGTAGCAAAGGACTCTCGCCGCGGCCAGCAACGTATCGGCCTCGGCCAGCGGGAACGAGACGCCCTGGAACGTGCTGATCGGACGGTCGAACGCCTCGCGCCCGGCGACGTACTGCCAGGTCTCGTCGACGGTCTGCTGGGCGGTGCCCACGCACTGCAGGCCGATCAGGGCGCGGCTGAAGTCGAAGCCCTGCATCACCGAGGTGAAGCCCCGGCCGACCTCGCCGAGCACGTTCCGGGCCGGAACCCGGACCCGGTCGAAGTGGATCGCGCCGCGCCTGACCGGCTTGGTGCCCATGTCCGAGTACGGCTCGCGGGTGATGCCGGGGCCGGTGACGTCGACGACGAACGCGGTGATGCCGCGGCCGCGACCTTCGTCCGACGTCCGGGCGAAAACGACTGCGCCGGTGCAGTATTCCATCAGCGACATGGACTTTGCCCCGGTGATCAGCCAGTCGCCACCATCCTGCTCGGCCCGCATGCCCGGGTTGCCCGCGTCCGACCCGCCGGTCGGCTCGGACAGGCCGATGCCGACGACGCCGGTGCCGCCGGTGATCTGCGGGACCCACTCCCGGGCGACCTCGGGCCGGGCGTTGCCGGCCAGGATCTGGCCGACCAGCGAGCCGACGACCTGCAGGTACCCGACGTTGAAGTCGCCCTTCGAGATCTGCTCGAGCAGCAGGCCCGAGGTGAGGCAGGTCTGCCCGCGGCCGCCGAGTTCGGGCGAGATCTCGGGGCCGATGAAGCCTCGCCGACCCATCTCCAGGAAGACGTCCTTCTCGATGACGCCGGTTCTCTCTCGATTCTGGTAGTCCGGCGCCAGTTCCGCGGCGAAGGCGGCGGCCGCGTCGACCTGGTCCTGCTGCTCGACAGTGAGCGAAAAATCCATCGTCTTCTCGTCTCTGGTCTCGGCCGAGGTTGCGTCAGTGCCAGTTGACGTGCCGGACGAAGTCGGCCGGGCGCTTCTGCGCGAACGCGGCGGCCCCCTCCAGACCCTCCGGGGAGGCGGTGAACAGGTCGAGCGCGGACATGGCCAGGTTGGACAGGCCGGCCTGGTGGTCGGTGTCGGCGTTGAACGACTGCTTCAGGAAGCGCAGTGCGGTGGGGCTCTTCTCGGCGATCTCCGCGGCCCAGGCCTTCGCCTCGTCCAGCAACCGATCGGCGGGCACGACCGCGTTCACCAGACCCCAGCGCTCGGCGGTGGCGGCGTCGTACATCCGGCACAGATACCAGATCTCCCGGGCCCGCTTCTCGCCGACGACGCGGGCCAGGTAGGCCGAGCCGAAGCCGGCGTCGAAGGAGCCGACCTTGGGGCCGGCCTGCCCGAACCGGGCCGTCTCGGCGGCGATGGACAGGTCGCACAGCACGTGCAGCACGTGGCCACCGCCGACGGCGACGCCGTTGACCGCCGCGATCACCGGTTTGGGGATGTCGCGGATGAGCTTGTGGAGGTTGCCGATCTCGAACATGCCGGACTCGGTGGGGCCGTAGTCGCCGGTCTCCGCCCGCTGCTTGACGTCGCCGCCGGTGCAGAACGCCTTCTCGCCCGCGCCGGTGAGAATGACGACCTGGACGGTCTTGTCGGCCCAGGCGAGGCGGAACGCCGTGATGAGCTCCTCGACGGTCAGGCCGCGGAAGGCGTTGTACCGGTGGGGCCGGTCGATCGTGATGATCGCGGTGGGGCCGTCGATCTCGTACCGGATGTCGCCGAACTCGGGGGTCCGGCGGGCGGTGGGTGCGGCCACGGTCTGGGTCATCTGCTCTCCTCATCGAGTCGCATCGGGGCAGTTCAGGCGCTGGAAATGAATGACGGTTCATTCAGCTAGGGGAGACGGTAGGACGGCCCGCGCCCGGTGTCAAGAGTGAATTGAACCTCGGTTCAAAACGCGTGGGACGCGGACGGGCTTGGAGTGCCCGCCGTTGCCACCCCCCGGCCGCTACAGTGAACCCTCATTCAGTTCGCCGGACCGGGGGAGGCGTCATGAGTCAGGTCGCGGACCAGCGCACTGCCGCGCGGGCGGCCCGGACGGACGCCCGTGTCCAGCGCCGGCGCCGGCAGATCCTGGACGCGGCGACCGAGGTGATGTCCAGGACCGGATTCCACGCCACGGCGATGCAGGCGGTGGCCGAACGGGCCGGAATCAGTGTCGGGCTGATCTACCAGTACTTCGGCAACAAGGACGACCTGCTGCTGGCCGTGATCGTCGACATCCTGGAGGACTTCCGGGATCAGGTGCCGGCTGCGATCGAGGCGGCCGGCGACGACCCGGTGATGCGGTTCGACGCCGGGTTCCGGATCTGTTGCCGGGTGGTCGATGCCAAGCGGCTCGCGGTGAACCTGACCTACCGGGAGAGTCACACTCTCTCCCCGGAGGGTCTGGAGCGGATCAAGCAGCTCGAACTCGAGACCGCCGAACCGATCCGGCGTGCCTACCGGGCCGGCGTCGCTGCCGGCGCCTTCCGGGACGTCGACGCGCGGCTCGTCGTGCAGAACCTTCTCCTGGTGGCGCACGCCTGGGCGCTCAAGCACTGGCACGTCGCCGGCTTCCTGACCCTGGAGCAGTACATGGATCAGGAGTTGGCGCTGCTGATCGAGGGGCTTCGGGCGTAGGCCGGGTCAGACCGCGGGGCCCGGGTCCGCCGGGTCGCGGTCGACGGTGATCGTCAGGGTGCTGCGGTAGGCATCTCCGGGCGTCCCCGGGGTGACGTCGATCGGATCGGCGCCGACCGGCCAGGTCCGGGTCGCGACGAACCGGTACCCGTCCTGGTCGGGGGTCGTGTCCCACTCCAGCATCACCGCGCGGCCCGGTGCGAGTGAGCGGTCGCCGGCGACGGCCACGGCGGAGAAATGTGCCCAGCACCCGCCCGGTGTCGCCGGGGAATCGATGACGCCCCAGCCCTGTTCGTCGTGCCAGACTCGGACGATGCCGCGGGTCGTCATCGGTGCAACCCTACGGGAGCAGTTGATCGAGCAACTCCCGGTCGTTGGAAAGGATCTCGAGCCCACCGTTGCGCAGGACCGTGATCGTCGGTGCGCCACCAGGTCGCCGATGGGGTGAGCGAGGCGATGAACTCGTCCCGGTCGGGACGGCCGTTCGGGGCGTGCTGCTGCCAACCGTGGGTGATGAGCAGGGCCCCCGCCGAGTTCTCGGCCAGAACCGCCTGCACCGCTGCGTACCCGGCCATGAGCCGCCCCAGCTCCTCGTCGATCGCCGGGTACGAACGGCCGTCCGGGAGGTCGGCGGCCGTCATTGCGGCGCGACAAGCCGGCGCGGATCCGGCCCCGTCGGTCGCGGCGTCCACGGATGTCGTCGGTCCGGTCAGCTCGCGGCGGCCAGGGCGAACGCCCCCGCCGGCCGGTCGTAGTCCTTGATCGCCTCGACCTTGGCCGCGGAGGCCGAGGTGGCGTCGAAGCGGTAGTCCAGCCACTCCCGGACCAGGCGCCGGGCCAACTCAAGGCCGATCACGCGCTGGCCCATGCACAGCACCTGCGCGTCGTTGCTGAGCACCGAACGCTCGACCGAGAAGCTGTCGTGCGCGGTGACGGCGCGGATGCCGGGGACCTTGTTGGCGCTGATCGCGACACCCAGGCCGGTGCCGCAGAACAGCAGTGCCCGATCGGCCTGGCCGCGGGCGACCGTGCGGGCGGCGGCGACCGCCATGTGCGGGTAGGCGATCGGCGCGTCCGGGTTGACGCCGGCATCGATGACCTCGGCCACCCGCGGATCGGCCAGCAGGTCGGCCTTGAGCGCCTCCTTGTAGTCCACGCCCGCGTCGTCGCAGCCGATGACGATCGTCCACTGGTCCGACATGAGGGCTCCTTCGTGAGGTGATGTGCTCGGTGAGATACCTACCATTGTGCATGGTAGATATCTCACAAGCAAGAGATCAGAACGATAGATTCATCATCTCGTGTCGGCGGGTCGGGTCGGTGGCATCCTGAGCTGGGGATTGTCACACCAGGTGTGATAGACACCGGTCGAGGTGATGCCGCGATGACGCAGTCGGCACGGGGGGACGAGGCCTGGCAGGCCCGCACGGCCAGGCAGCGGCAGCGCCAACAGGAGATCGCCGAGCTGGTGACCGCCGAAGGCACCGTGCGGATCGAGGATCTGATCGAGCGTTTCGGGGTCAGCGCGATGACCGTGCACCGGGATCTGGACCAGTTGGAGGCCCAGGGGCTGCTGCGCAAGACCCGCGGGCAGGTCACGGCGCTCGGCTCGAGCCTCACCGAGTCGGGCATGGCCTTCCGGTCGACCCGCAACCTGGCCGAGAAGGTCGCGCTCGCCCACGCCGCGCTCGAGTTCGTCGAGTCCGGCCAGAGCATCGTCCTGGACGACTCGACGACCGCTGTGCAGCTGGCCCGTCTCCTGCCCCGCCGGGCGCCGTTGGGGGTCATCACCAACTCGGCCGCGGTGGCCGCCGAACTGGCTCGCGAGCCCCAGATCTCACTGACCGTCGTCGGCGGCCTCTACCACTCCTGGTGCGACGCTTATCAGGGCCAGACCACGGTCGACGCCATCGCCAACATCCGGGCGGACACGTTCGTGATGTCCGCGGCGGCCATCACCGACGACATCGCCTTCTTCCAGAACCTGGACACGATCGCGGTCAAGCGAGCGATGTTCACCTCGTCGGCCCGCCGGCTGCTGCTCGCCGACCACACCAAGTTCGGCCAGCGCGCCCTCCACGCGCTGCTGCCGCTGGCCGAGTTCGACGCGGTCATCGTCGACACCGGGACCGGCGCCGACCAGATCGAGCGGATGCGGCGGGCAGGCATCACCGTGGTCGTCGCCCCGGTCGACCCGCCGGCCTGAACGCCCCGGTCACCGTCGCAGCAGCGCCGTCAGCTCGTCGAACGTCTCCAGCAGCCCGCGGCGCAGGGCGATCTGGTACTGGCCGTGCTGGTGCAGCGCGATCGCGACGTCGTCCAGGGCGTCGATCGACGCCTGGTCCACCAGCCCCGGGTCGGCCAGGACGAAGCGGAGCCGGGCCCAGCAGCGGGTCAGCGACTCCACGTTCGCCGGCCCGCCGACGGCGGCCAGGATCGACGCGGCGGCGGTCATCGGGTCGCTCCTTCCTGCCGGTCGGCGGCCGCGGCAGCGTCCACGAGCCGGCTGACGTGCAGGGCGAGGTAGAGGATCTCGTCGGTGCTGACGGCCCATCCGTACTGCTCGGCCAGCAACGTGCCGATCCGGCCCGCCGAGGTGTACTCGCGCGGCCGCGCCGAGCGCAGGGCCGCGTGCAGCTCGGCCGGGGTCTCGGTGAGCATGCGGCCCTGCTGCTCGCGCAGGAACAGGTAGCGCAGGTGGGTGACGAACCGGGCGACCTCCATCGAGGTCTCGTCGATCCGGACGCCGTACTCCTCGCGGATGATGTCCAGGATCCGGTGCAGATCCGCGGTCATCTGGGCGGTCGCCGACATGTCCGCGTCGAACTGCGCGTTCACCAGATGCAGCGCCAACGGCACCGTCTCGACGTCGGGCAGGGGCACCCCCCGTTCCTGCGTGACCAGGGCCAGCATCTCCCGGGCCACCGCGACCTCGGCGGGGTAGAGGTACTGCACCTCCCAGCGCAACGGGTACTCGATCTCGGCCACCCCCTGCGCCGCCCGGCGCAGGGCGAAGCTCAGGTGGTCGGCCAGCGGCAGCAGCACGTGGTCGCTGATCCGCTGGCCGAGCCGGGTCCGCGCGAGGTCGACCAGGCGCTGGGCCAGTTCGATGTCCTGCGGCGGGATCTCCTGCACCATGGCGGCGATCCGGTCGGCGCTGGCCGAGGCCCCGGGAACGAACCGCCGCTCGACCCGACCCGGGTCGACCGGCGATCCCGGCGCGGCCTTGAACCCCAGGCCCCGGCCGAACAACACCAGCTCGCCGTCGTGCTCGTCGACCGCCAGCACGACATTGTTGTTGAACACCTTCAGTACCCGCACCGCAGGCATCTCCTCGTCGAGATCGTCTTCCGGCGAACCGATGTCGGCCCGGATCAGCCCTGCCGCAAGCTGGCGCCACCGGTCGCGATGACCTCGCGGTACCAGTCGAACGACTTCTTACGGTACCGGGCCAGGGTGCCCGTGCCGTCGTCGTCGCGGTCGACGTAGATGAAGCCGTACCGCTTGGACAGCTCGGCGGTGGAGGCGCTGACCAGGTCGATCGGACCCCAGGTGGTGTAGCCGAGCACCTCGACCCCGTCGGCGACGGCCTCGGCGACCTGGACCAGGTGGGCGTTGAGGTAGTCGATCCGGTAGTCGTCGAGCACCGTGAACCCGTCGACCGCATCGGCCGACTCGACCAGCTGATCCTTGGCGCCGAGCCCGTTCTCCACGATGAACAGCGGCTTGCCCCACCGGTCCCAGAACTGGTTGAGGATCAGCCGCAGGCCGACGGGATCGATCTGCCAGCCCCACTCGGACGCCGGCAGGTACGGGTTGGGCACGCCGCCGAGGATGTTGCCCCGCCCGGCCACCTTCTTGCTCGGGTCCGCGGTCTCGCACACGCTCATGTAGTAGCTGAACGAGACGAAGTCGACGGTGTGCTCGGCCAGCAGCGAGCGGTCCTCGTCGGTGATCTGCAGCTCGATGCCGTTCTCCCGGAAGAAGCGCAGCGCGTAGCCCGGGTAGCGACCGCGGGTGTGCACGTCCGAGAACATCAGGTTCGAGTGGTCGGCCCCCATCGCGGCCAGCACGTCCGCCGGATCCGGGGTCAGCGGGTAGATCGGCATGCCTAGCACCATGCAGCCGACTTTGATGTCGGGGTCGATCTCGTGCGCGATCCGGGTCGCCGACGCGCTGGCCACCAGTTCGTGGTGGATGGCCTGGTACAGGTCGGTGGCACTGAGCCGGTCCTTCGGGGTGTTGATGCCGCCGCTCATGAACGGTGCGTGCAGGACCGAGTTGATCTCGTTGAACGTCAGCCAGTACTTGACCCGGTGGCCGTAGCGCTCGAACAGCACCCGGGCGTACCGCTCGAACAGCCCGATGACCTCGCGGGACACCCACCCGTCGTACTTCTCGGCGATCGCCAGCGGCGTCTCGTAGTGCGACATGGTGATCAGCGGTTCGATGCCGTGCCGCTCCAACTCGTCCAGCACCCGGTCGTAGAACGCCAGGCCCTCCTCGTTGGGTTCGGCGTCGTCGCCGTTCGGGAAGATGCGGCTCCAGGCGATCGAGAACCGGTACACCGAGAAGCCCATCTCGGCGAACAGTTCGATGTCCTGCGCGTACCGGTGGTAGAAGTCGATCGCCTCGAGCTTGAGGTTGTCCGGGGTCGGCTCGGCGGTCCGCGGGGTCATGATCCCGTTGGGCATCACGTCCTGGATCGACAGGCCCTTGCCGCCTTCGGCGTAGGCGCCCTCCACCTGGTTGGCGGCGGTGGCCCCGCCCCAGAGGAAGCCGGGGGGGAAAGTGGTGCTCATCGTTGCTTTCTCCTGATGTCGGGGGCGGGGGGCCCGGGTGGTCGCGGGCTCCCGCCGCCCGGTGGGACGGTCAGCCGACCAGATCGAGGGCCTGGTCGGAGGTGGTGACGGACCCCTCCGCGACCGGCACGACGGCCCGGTACGGCCCGGGGTCGGTGACGATCATGATGGTGGTGGTCCGGTAACCGGCGGCCTCGATGGCCGCGATGTCGAACTCGCCGAGCAGGTCGCCCGCGGCGACGTGCCGGCCCTGGGCGACGGCCGGCGTGAAGTGGCGACCGCCCAGCTCCACCGTGTCCAGGCCGATGTGCACCAGGACCTCCGTGCCGTCATCGGTGCGCAGGCCGAACGCATGCGGCATGACCGTGACCAGGGTGCCGGCGACCGGGGCGTACGCCCGGCCCTCCGTCGGGGCGACGGCCAGGCCCGGGCCCATGGCGCCGGAGGAGAAGACCTTGTCCGGCACCTGGTCCAGCGGCACGATCCGCCCGGCCACCGGGGCGGTCACCACGAGCGCCTGCGCAGGCGCGGTGGTGGCCTCGGCCACCGGCTCCCGGTTCGGCAGATCCTTGAAGCCGAGGGTCATCGTCAGGGTGAACGCGAGCGCGATCGCCACGGCGCAGCCGATCAGCTGCAGGGCGAAGTTGCCGATGTTCAGGGTCGAGGTCAGCGTGATGGCGCCGGGGATGACGAAGCCCTGGGCCGCGGATCCGCCGGACGCGGCGATCGCACCGCCCACCGCGCCGCCGATCAGCGAGTAGATGAACGGCTTCTTGAGCCGCAGTACCACGCCGTAGATCGCGGGCTCGGTGATGCCGGCCAGGAACGCCGAGATGGTGGCCGGGCCCGCGATCTTCTTCAGGTCGTGGTTGCGGGTCTTGATCCAGACGGCCACGGTCGCACCGGAGACGGCGAGCACCGCCGGGAACAGCGCGCCGGTGAGCACCGAGTACCCCTGGGTGGCGATGTCCTGGATCATGACCGGGACGAAACCCCAGTGCAGGCCGAAGATCACCAGCAGCTGCCAGGTCCCGCCCAGGATCAGGCCGCCCAGTGCGGGGGAGAGTTCCCAGAGCCAGTTCACGCCGCCGGACAGTGCCTCGCCGAGGTAGTACGACGCCGGTCCGATGGCCAGGAACGTCACCGGCACGACGAACGCGACCGCGAGCATCGGCACGGCGAAGTTGCGCACGGCCTCGGGGATGACCCGGGTCAGCACCCGCTCGACCAGGGACAGGATCCAGACGGCCAGGATGGTCGGGATGACGGCCGACAGGTAGCTGACCATCACGACCGGGATCCCAAGGAAGGTCAGCTGGCCGGCGGTGTCGGCGAAGGCCTTCAGCGTCATCGTCGCGCCGTCCGGGCCGGGAATGACGGCGATGGTGGACGAGTAGATCAGGGCTCCGGCCACGGCCAGCGCGGTGAACTGGTTGGCCTTGAACTTCTTCGCCGCGGTGACCGCGAGCAGGAAGGGCAGGAACTGGAAGGCCGCGTCACCGGCGGCGAACAGCAGCGCGTAGGTCGACGTGGTGGCGAACTCCGGGGCGATCTTGACGCCGACCGCGAGCAGTGCCTTGAGCAACCCCGTTCCGGCCAGCACCCACAGCAGCGGGGTGAAGATGCTGGTGATGAGGTCGATGCAGCGGGCCAGCAGGCCGCCGGACGAGGCGCCGGCGCTGGACACCGACGACCGGGTCGTCAACGACTCGTACACGTTGTTGACCGTGTTGCCGATGACGACCTGGAACTGCCCGCCGGCCTCCACCACGGTGATGACCCCGGGAATCGCTTCCACCGCGGCCTTGTCGGCCTTGGCCCGGTCGGTGAGCTGGAACCGCAGGCGGGTGGCGCAGTGCGTCACCGATGCGACGTTCGACTCGCCGCCGACCCCGGTCAGGATCGCGTCGGCGAGAATTTCGTACTTGCTGGCGGTGGCCATGACTCCTCCTTCGAAGAACATGTCGGTCCGCAGCAAGGGGCATGCCTGCGACAACAAAAAAACCCGGGCCGGAATTGCCGCACCGAGAATGGTGGCAATCTGGCCCGGGTTTTGCCTGCTGCGCAGTAACAATCCCAAGTCTTTGGGGAAATCTGATGACTTCCGCCGATGAGGTTAGCCCCCCGGGGCCGCAATGTCCAGAGTCGGCGGACTCCGGCCGGCGCCGGGCCCGCCGCCCGCGCCGGCGCGGGTAGGGTGTCGCAGGTCCGGCTGCCGATCACGGGAGTGACCGCCATGACCGAAGTTCCCCGCCCCGGACCGCCGCCCAGAGTCGTGTTCCGCGGCCCGTCTCCGGCCGTGCGCCGGTTCCTGGCCACCGAGTCCGCCGGCTCGGTGTTCCTGCTCGTCGGCACCGTGCTCGCGCTCGCCTGGGCGAACTCGCCCTGGTCGGCGTCGTACACCGAGTTCTGGCATCTGCCGGTGGGTTTCGGCATCGGCTCGGTCACGTTCGAGATGTCTCTGCAGCACTGGGTCAACGACGCCGCGATGGCCGTCTTCTTCTGCGTGATCGGCCTGGAGATCACCCGCGAGGTCGCCCAGGGCGACCTGCGGGACCGGCGCACGGTCATCGTGCCGACGATCGGGGCCGTCGGTGGCCTGCTCGTGCCGATCGCGATCTACCTGCTGATCAACCCGTCGGGCGAGGCGGCGCGCGGGTGGGGTGTCGTCATGTCCACCGACACCGCCTTCGTGCTGGGCATTCTGGCTCTGTTCGGGC
The DNA here is from genome assembly GCF_048594475.1 of Nakamurella sp. Lineage (NCBI taxonomy): Bacteria > Bacillati > Actinomycetota > Actinomycetes > Nakamurellales > Nakamurellaceae > Nakamurella > Nakamurella sp. Next base: position 29,824 of record NZ_JBMDXT010000121.1, read on the forward strand.
CGCGCTGCCCGGACCGCATCCGCGTGTTCCTGCTGACCTTGGCCATCGCCGACGACATCGGGGCGATCACCCTGATGGCGATCTTCTACTCGCACGACCCGTCGCTGCCGGCTCTCGGGTTGGCCGCCGGGCTGGTGCTGGTCCTGCTCGCGCTGCGCTGGCTGGGCGTCTGGCGGCTCTACCCCTACGTGCTGGCCGGCATCGCCCTGTGGTTCTGCGTCTACCGATCCGGGGTGCACGCGACCCTGGCCGGCGTCGCGGTCGGGCTCGTCATCCCGGCGATGCCGCCGCCGCGGTCGGTGGTCGACCGCAGCGCCGCCTACAACCGGGCCCTGCGGGAATCGCCGACGGCCGAGCGGGCGCGGCTGGCCGTGCTCGCCGCCGAGTCCACCATCCCCGCGAACGATCGGCTCGAGCGCGCGCTCCACCCGTGGACGGCGTACGTCATCGTCCCCGTGTTCGCGTTCGCCAACGCCGGGGTGGCCCTGGACCCGGCCGCGCTGGGCACGGCGTTCGCGTCCGCCGTGACCTGGGGGGTGGTGGTCGCACTGGTGCTGGGCAACACCGTCGGCATCACCGGGGCGTCGCTGCTGACGCTGCGTCTGGGCTGGGGCCTGCTGCCCGGCGGCGTCCGCTACTCGCACCTGCTGGCGGCGGCGATGCTGGCCGGGATCGGTTTCACCATCTCGTTGTTCATCGCCGAACTGGCGTTCACCGACCCGGCGATCATGGAGCAGGCCAAGATCGGCATCCTGGCCGGCTCGCTGGTCGCCGCGGTGGTCGGCTCGATCACGCTGCGGATGCTCGGCAACCGGTTCCCGATGTGCTCGCCCGGAGCCGGGGAGTCCACCCTGGCCCTGCCGCCGCGGCCCTGGCGGGCCCCGCGGCCGCTGCCGGTGCCCCGCGGCTGATCGCGGCCGAGGTCGGTGGCCGCACGGTCGCCGGATAATGACGGCATGACGGATCCGGTGACCGAGGCCACCTCCACGCCGGCGCCTCGCGAGGGCGACGTGCCCAGGGCCGATGGTCTGATCGACCACGTCCGCGGCGCCCTGGACGCCCCGGTGACGCTGATCGAGTACGGCGACTTCGAATGCCCGTACTGTGCGGCGGCCCAGCCCGTGCTGGACGAGGTGGTTGCCGCCTCGGCCGGCGGGGTCCGGCTGATCTTTCGCAACTTCCCTCTGCACGAGATCCATCCGTACGCGTTGACCGCCGCGCTGGCGGCCGAGGCGGCCGCCGCCCGGGGGAAGTTCTGGCCGATGCACGACCTGCTGTTCGCGCACCAGACGCGGCTCTCGGACTGGGATCTGGCCAAGTACGCGACCAAACTGGGCCTGGACGGGGCGACCGTGATCGGCGACCCGGCCCAGCCCTACGGCGACAAGGTGGAGGCCGATTTCGCGCTCGGCGTGGCCGCCGGGGTGGCGGGCACGCCGACGGTCTTCATCAACGACCGCCTGTACGAGGGTCGCTTCGACGTGGCCGGACTGCGCCGGGCGGTCGCGCAGGCCGGCGGTTGAGCTCGACCGCGGAACTGCCGCTCGTCACCGCCGGGCCGGCTTCGGTGCCACGGCCGGCGATCGTTCGTCCTGCCAGGCCCGCCACAGTTCGGTGTAGCGCCCGCCCAGCGCGACAAGTTCGACGTGCGGGCCGTTCTCGACCACCCGGCCCTGGTCGAGAACGATCACCCGGTCGGCCCGGGCAGCCTGGTCGAGTCGGTGCGCGACGATCAGCGTGGTGCGCCCGGCCCGCATCCGCTCGACCGCCCGGTCCAGATCCCGGGTACCGGAACTGCCCGCCTCGGCGGTGGCCTCGTCCAGCACCAGCACCCGGGCCGCGGTCAGGTACGAGCGGGCGATGGCCAGCCGCTGCGCCTCGAACGGGGACAGCGCGCGGCCGCCGATGCCGACCACGGTGTCCAGGCCGTCCGGCAGCGAGCGGCACCAGTCCAGCGCCCCGGCGGTGGCCAGGGCATCGGTCAGCTCGGCGTCGGAAGCGTCCGGGCGGGCCAGCCGAAGATCCTCGCGCAGCGGTCCGCTGAACACGTGGGCCTCCTGGGTGACCAGAGCGACCCCGCGGTCACCCGGCCCGCTCCCGGCGCCGTCCACCGGACGGCCGTCGATGACGATGCGCCCGGTGTGCCCGTCCAGCACCCCGGCGACCAGGGCGGCAATGGTGGTCTTGCCGGCCCCGGTCCGTCCGACGACAGCGACGGTCTCACCGGCGGCCAGCGCGAGGTCCACGCCGTGCAGGGCCGGTCCGGTGGACCCCGGGTATCGGTAGCCGACGCCCTGCAGCTCGACGGTGGCCGCGGGCCGGCCGACCAGCCGTGGGACGGCCGGCCGGGCCGGCAGCTCCAGCACACCGACCAGCCGGGCCAGGCCGGCGGCGGCCCGTTGCAGCTCGTCGAAGCCGCCGAGCACCGTGCCGATCGGCCCGAACAGCTGGTGGAAGTACAGGGCGGCCGCCGTCGCCTGGCCGACGGTGATGGTGCCGGCCTTGACCAGCAGGAATCCCGCCGTCAGAACCGCCGCCAGGCCGACCAGCTCGGCCAGGTTCAGCCGGTTCCAGAACCGGACCTCCAGCCCCACCGCCCGGAGCTCCAGGTCGACCGCACGCGCCCCGGCGTCGTCCACGGCCTCGCCGGTGCGGCGCCCCCAGCCCATCGCCCGGATGGTGTCGGTGGCGTCGACCGCCTCCAGGGTGCGCTGCGCCCGGTCCCCGACGGCGGCCCGCGCCCGGGCATACACCGGGGTGGACCGGCGCAGGTGGGCGCGCAGCGCGACCACCTGGATCGGCGCGGCCAGCAGCGCGGCGAGCAGCATCCGGCCGTCGATCACGGCCAGCCCGGCACCGGTGACCGCGATCGCGAACGCCGCGCCGACGAACGTCGGGATCAGTTCGGAGACCGCGTCGCCCACGACCCGGGCGTCTCCGGTAACCCGGGCGACCAGATCGCCTCGGCCGGCCGTCTCCACCCTCGTCACCGGGGACGACAGGGCCCGCTCGACCACCCGGCCGCGCAGGTCGGCCAGGATGCGCTCGCCGATGCGGGCGACGCCGACCGCCGCGCCGCCGCTGAGTGCGCCCTGAGCCACCCCGGCCAGCCCGACGAGCAGGGCCAGCCGGGCGATCGCGGACGCATCCCCGGTGGTGATCGCGTCGACGATCGCGCCCAGTAGCGCGGGAATGGCCAGCGCGGCGACCGACGCGGTGATCAGCAGGAGCACGGTGCCGCCGAGCGCCACCGGCCGGGCGCGCAGGCCGCGCACCAGCTCGCGCAGGGTGGCCCGGGCATCGGCGACCGGGAGGGCGGTGGACGGGTCGGTGGTCATCCGGCGATCCGTTCGCGGTAGCTGTCGCTGTGGGCGACCAGATCGTGGTGCCGGCCGGCCTCGGCCACCCGGCCATTGCTCAGCACGAGCACATGGTCGGCCGCGGCGAGCAGCGCGGGGCTGGAGGTCACCAGTACGGTGGCCCGGCCCCGGCGCAGCTCGCGCAGGCCCGCGGCGATGCCGATCTCGGTGACCGAGTCGACCGCGCTGGTCGGCTCGTGCAGCACGAGCACCGCGGCGTCGGCGGCCAACGCGCGGGCCAGGGCCAACCGCTGACGCTGCCCACCGGACAGGGTCAGCCCGCCCTCACCGACCCGGGCCGACCAGCCGCCGTCGGCCTCCCCGATGACGTCGTCGAAGGCCGCCGCGGCGGACGCGGCGGCCAGCCGCGGGTCGTCCACCGGCCCACCGGGCAGCACGTTGTCGGCGATGGTGCCGGAGAGGATCGCGGCGTGGTGTGGGGGCGCAAGCATCAACGGACCGGTCGGTGCGGCCCCCGCAATGCCGGCACGGGAGCCGTCGAGCCGGTCCGGCCCGGTCAGCGGGACCCCGCCGACCAGCATGGCGCCACCGGCGGGTGGGATCCGGCGGGCCAGCACGTCGACGAATTCGGCTGCCGCGGCGGACTCGTCGGCGCACACCGCGACCATCGACCCGGCGGGCACCGACAGGTCGATCGGACCGAACTTCGCACCGCTGAGCCCCCGCAGCTCCACACCCGCGTCGCGGGCCGACCCGGGGTGGTGATCGGTCGACCGGTCCCACACCGGCGCGGTCTGCCGGACCTGGGCCACGCGCGTCGCGGACGCCCGGGACGTGGCCAGCTCGGCGCCGACGAACGCTAGGCCGGACATCGGCCATTGCACGAACTGGGCGAGGCCGAGCACGGCGACCAGCTCGCCGATCGTGATGTGGCCGTCCATCGCCTGCACCCCGGCGAACCAGGCGAGCCCGGCCAGGAACAATCCGGACAGGGCCGAGCTCACGCCGACGTACGCGCCGACCATGTCGGCGGCCCGGCGGGCGTGCCGCCAGGACTGCTGATTGGCCGTGTCGAAGCGGCGGACCGCGGCCTGCTCCGCGCCCAGGCCCTTGAGGGTGCGCAGGCCGGTCAGCAGGTCACCGGCGACCGCACCGGCGTACGCGATGGACTCCTGTTCGGCGTCGCTGCGTCGCTCCAGCGGCCCGGCCACCAGGTGCATGCCGACCAGCAGTACCGGGGTGGCCACCAGGACGGCGATGCCGAGCGGAACGGAGATCAGCAGCAGGGAGAGGGCCACGGTCGCGACGGCGGCCGCCTTGGCCACCGCGCCACCGATCACCCAGACGACCCGGACGGTGCGGTCCACGTCCCCGCCGGCGATGGCGACCACCTCGCCCGGTCGTCGTGGGCGAGCCATGCCGCGCGGATCGAGCACCCGCTGCACGAGGCCGTGCCGCAGCTCGAACCCGGCCGCTTCGGCCGCCCGTGCTCCGGCAATGCGGCCGAACCGCCAGGCCAGGGCCAGCACCAGGAACAGGAGCGTCAGCCCGGCCAGCCCGGCCGCGAGCGCCGGGCCGTCGCCGGGTTCGATCGCCCGGTCGATGACCGCGCCGATGACCACCGGTACCAGCGCCTCGCACACCTGATGGAGGACCAGGCCGGCGACGGTCGCCAGGAGCAGTGGCCAGCGACGACGAAGCGGCGTCCAGCTGGTGGAAGGGGAATGTTCCGACGGCACCGGCTCAGCTTAGGATTGGCTCAGTTAATACAGTATTCGACAGTCGGACAGGTGATGTCGTCAACCGGACAGAGCGAGACCGGGATCTACACCCACGAGTTCGCCATGGTGCAGGCCCGGGAATGGTCGGACCACGATCACGGGTGGCATGAGCTGCTCTGGGGTACTCGCGGCACACTCACGGCGGAAACCGATGACGGGTTCTTCGCCGTGGCCGCTCACCAGGGGCTGTGGATCCCGGCCCGGGTGGTGCACCGGGTGACGGCCGCGTCGGGCACCACGTTCTTCTGCAGCTACCTGCGCCCCGACCTGGCCGCGCACCTGACGCGCACGACGACCGTGGATGTCTCGCGACTGTTGGCCGAGTTGCTGGCCGAGTTGGGGCGGGACGGGTTCGACCCGCCGGTGCGGGACCAGGCCGAGCGGCTGGTGCCGCCGCTGCTGGTCCCGGTCGCTCATCCCCGCCTGGATGTCACCTCGCCGTTGGACGACCGGGCGCGCCGGGTGGCCCGGGCCCTGCTGGCCGACCCGGCCGATCCGCGGAGTCTGGCCGAGTGGGGGCGGCTCGTCGGCGCCAGCGAGCGGAATCTGTCCCGGATCTTCCGGGCCGAGACCGGTCGCTCGTTCGTCGGCTGGCGCACCGATGTCCGGATGCGGGCGGCGGTCGAACTGCTGGTCGCCGGGGTGCCGGTCGGTTCTGTCGCCCGGCGGGTCGGGTACGGCCATTCCAGCGCGTTCGTGCACGCCTTCCGGCTGCGGTTCGGCTGCACTCCAGGGGCGTTCACTGCGACCGGCGGTGATGCCGAGGTGGACCGGTACACCCGATCGGGCTGAGAACCGCCCCAGTTTCGGCCGGTCGGCGACACCGACTGGCGCGTTGGCGACAGACGATCCCTCCATACTGGGCAGGCCAGTTAGCCAAGCCTTGGCTAACTGTCCTGGTCCGAACAGTGAGGAACTCCGCATGCGTGTCCACCGCCGATTCGGTGTGGCCCTCGGCCTCTGTTGCGCCCTCGTCGTGTCCGCCTGTGGCAGCAGCAACGCGGGGCCGGCCGCCGGGTCCACCGCGTCGGCCGCGGCTGCGCCGACCGCACCGGTCACCACGACGATCGACACCACCTTCGGAACGGTGGCGGTGCCGACCGAGCCCACCGCGGCGCTCGGCTTCTATACCACCGACCTGGACATGTTGATCACCCTGGGCTACCGGCTGGCGAAGGAACAACCGATCCGGGACGACTACAGCGCATTTCCCTCGTTCTTCCCCAAGGACGCGCTGGCCGGCATCACCGGCTTCCACAACTACCCGGAGTTCAACTTCGAGAAGGTGCTGGCCGTCGGCCCCGACTTCATCCTCAACGGCCTGGGCTATGCGGAAGAGCTTCATCAGCGGCTGTCCGATATCGCGCCCACCTACACGTACAACGCGTTCGCGGAGAACGCCGATTGGCGGGACAGCTTCCGGCAGCTGTCGGCCGACCTCGGCCGCTCCCAGCAGTACCAGGCGTGGGTCGACCGGTACCAGGCCCGGATCGACGAGGTCCGCGGCAAGCTGGCCGCGGCCGGCGTCCACCCCGTCGTCGCCGACGTCTCCTACTGGGATGGCCAGGTCAACCTCGGCTGCTACGGCGTGCCGTGCCTGGTGTTCGCCGATCTCGGGCTGGAGATCTCCCCGTTGGGGGACAGCGACGGTGACGGCAAGAGCGACACCACCGGCCGCACGTTCACCCTGGAGCAGCTGGGCGAGCTGTCCACGGTGGACGTGATGTTCAGCCAGGGTTCGCCGGCCGCCGACGGCAGCATCACCGGAACCGTCGTCGACGAGCCCACGGTGGCCGCCAACAGCATCTGGCAGGGACTGCCGGCGGTCCGGGCCGGGGCGGTGCACCCGTACGACTACGAGATGATCTACGGCTCGCCCAGCGGGCAACTGGCCTTCCTGGACGTCGTCGAGCAGGCGTTGCTCGGATGATCAACCGCATCCACCGCATCATCGTGACGTCCGCCCGGCGGCTGACCCCGGGCCTGCTTCGGGTCGAGTTCACCGGCGACCTAGGCGATTTCGAATCCAGCGGGATCGGCGACGAGTATGTCCGGCTGTTCCTGCCCGGCCCCGGGCAGTCCGCGCCGACGATGCCGATCGCCACCGACGACGGGTACTGGGCGTTCCCGGAGGGCGCGGAACCGTCGCCCGTGCGTTGCTACACGATCCGCGCCTGGGACGCCGAGAACAAGCAGCTGACCATCGATTTCGTGGTGCACGACGGCGGCGTGGCGGCGGCCTGGGCGCTCCGGGCGCAGCCCGGCGACGTGCTGGCGTCGAACACCCCGCGCGGGTTGTACGAGCCGGCCGCGGACATCACCTGGCGGCTGCTGGTCGCCGACGCGACCGGGCTGCCGGCGGCCGCGCGGTTGCTGGAGCAGGCGCCGCCCGGGGTACGCACCCGGGCGGTGCTGGAGGTGGCCTCACCCGCGGACCGGCAGCCGATCGACGTGCCGACCGACGCGGAGGTGCGGTGGGTGTACGGCGGCAACGGGCACGGTCCGAGCCGCCTGGACGAGATCGTCCGCAGCGCTGAGCTTCCCACCGGTCAGGGGTATGTCTGGGTGGCCGGGGAGGCTGGGGCCGCCCGGTCGGTGCGAAAGTACCTGCGGCGCGAACTCGGACTGCCCGGCACCGCCTACAAGGTCGTCGGCTATTGGACCGAGGACGCCGAGGCGTGGCGTGAGAAGTACGAAGCGCTGCCCGAGGAGACCCGGTCGGCGCTGGCCGCGATGTGGGACGACGCGACCCGCGACGAGGAAGAGATCGAGGACGAGTACCAGGACGCGCTGGAGCGGCTGGGGCTGTGACGTCGCAAACGGTGAGCGATCCGGCGACCCGGCCGACGGTTCGGCCACTGGCCGCCCGTCGGCTCGCCGCCGCGCTGCTCGGCGTCGGCGCGCTGCTGCTCGCCGTCGCCCTGAGTCTGGGTGTGGGCTCCAAGGGCCTGTCCCTCGGCGAGGTGATGGACGGTCTGTGGGGTGCGGGCGGTGAGGCCGGCTCGATCATGCGCGAACAACGGGTGCCCAGGACCATCGCCGGGATCGTCGTCGGCGCGGCCCTCGCGGTCGCCGGGGCGCTGATCCAGGCGTTCACCCGCAACCCGCTGGCCGACCCGGGCATCCTCGGCGTCAACTCCGGCGCGGCGTTCGCGATCGTGGTCGGCGTCGCATTCTTCGGACAGACCTCGCCGTCCGGCTACATCTGGTTCTCCTTCGCCGGGGCGATCGCGGCCACCGTGCTGGTCGTGGCGATCGGCGCCGCCGGCCGGCGCGGCCCTGACCCGTTGCGGCTGACCCTGGCCGGCGTCGCCATGGGCGCCGTCCTTTCCGGATTCACCGCGTCGATCAGCTTGCTGTTGCCCAGCGTCTTCGATCGGCTGCGGTACTGGGGCGCCGGCACCCTGGCCGGCCGCGATCTCGACCTGATCGCCGACGTGGTGCCGTTCGTCGTGGTCGGGCTGGTGCTGGCCGTGTTGGTCGCCCGCCCGCTCAACGCGGTGGCCCTCGGCGACGATGTCGCCGCCGCCCTCGGCGCGCGGACGACGCTGGCTCGGAGCGGGTCCATCGTCGCGGTCACCCTGCTCTGCGGCGCGGCGACCGCGCTGACCGGCCCGATCGCGTTCGTCGGGCTGATGGTGCCGCATGCGGTCCGCTGGTTCGTCGGGCCCGATCAGCGGTGGATCGTCGCCGTCAGCCTGCTGGCCGGGCCGGTGCTGCTGCTGGTGGCCGACGTGACCGGTCGCCTGGTGCTGCCCAGCGGCGAGTTGCCCGCGGGCATCGTCACCGCGTTCATCGGGGCGCCGGTGCTGATCATGCTGGTGCGCCGCCGGAAGGTGAGCGGGCTGTGACGCGGATCGCCGTTCCGGATCGGCGGGTGCCGGGCCCGCACCCGCTGGCCGGGCCCGTCGGCGCGGGACCGGCGCACGGGCGCCGGCCAGGCGCCACCGGCCCGCGTCCGCTGCGGGCCGGTGGGGCGGGTGAGCCGCCGAGTGACGACGGCCGGGCGAACCCCCAGGTCCACCGACGCGCCCGGGCGGCGTCGTGAAGGCGATGACGGTGGCGCAGTCGCCGGTCGTCGACCCGGGGTACCGGGTGGTGCCGGTGCGCCTGGCCGGTGGGCGGATCTCCCTCCGATTCGGGCTGCGGGCGGTGCTGGTGACCGCCGTCCTGGTGGTTGTCGCGTTGGCGATCGGCGTGGTCAGCCTGGCCACCGGCGACTTCGTGGTGCCGATTCCCGATGTGCTGGCCGCGATCGTCGGGAACGCGTCACCGCGGGCGGAACTGGTGGTGATGGACTGGCGGATGCCGCGGGTGTTGCTGGCTCTGATGCTTGGCGCCGCCCTGGGCGCTGCGGGGGCGGTCTTCCAGTCGCTGACCCGAAACCCGTTGGGCAGTCCCGACATTCTCGGCCTCGACGTCGGCGCCTACACCGGTGCGCTCCTGGTGATCATTGCCGGGACGACGGCCGCCGGGCCGGTTGCCGCCGCGGCGCTGGCCGGCGGTCTGTTGACCGCGCTCCTGGTGTACGGGCTGGCCTATCGACGCGGGCTCCAGGGTTTCCGGCTGATCATCGTCGGCATCGCGGTGTCGGCGATGCTCGCGTCGCTGGACACCTGGCTGATCCTGTCGGCCGATCTGCACCTGGCCATCTCGGCGGCGGCCTGGGGTGCCGGGTCGCTGAACACCGTGGGGTGGGGCCAGGTGGTGCCGTCCGCGTTCGTCCTGGCGGTGCTGTGGTCGGCTTTGGGGCTGCTGGCCCGGCCGTTGCACGCGACCGGTCTCGGCGACGACGCGGCCCGCGCGCTCGGGGTGCGGCTGGACGCGTCCCGGCTGGCGCTGGTGGTGGTGGGGGTAGCACTCACCGCGACCGCCACTGCCGTCGCCGGGCCGATCGCGTTCGTCGCGCTGGCCGCCCCGCAACTGGCCCGCAGGCTGACCGGGTCGGCCGGGGTGACGTTGTCCGGTGCCGCGGCGATGGGCGCCTGCCTGCTCGCGGCCAGCGACTTCGTCGCCCAGCATGCCTTCGCCCCGACCCAACTGCCCCTCGGCCTGGTGACCGTCTGCATCGGAGGGATGTATCTGATATGGCTGCTCATCCGGCAGGCCCGCCGATGACCGAGCACGTGACGACGACGTCGACGCCCGCTCCGCCCCCCGCGGCGACGGCCGTGCGACCGTACGGCGCGATCGCGACGCCGCTCACCGCGTCGGGGATCACCCTGGCCTATGAGGATCGGGTGGTGGTGCGGGATCTCGACCTGGCCATCCCCGCCGACTCGTTCACCGTCATCGTCGGACCCAACGCGTGCGGCAAGTCGACCCTGCTCCGCGCGATGGCCCGGCTGCTGACCCCGGGCGCCGGTTCTGTCCTGCTCGACGGCGCGGACATCGCCTCCCTGAGGTCGAAAGAGGTGGCCAAGCGGCTCGGGCTGCTGCCGCAGACGTCGGCCGCCCCGGACGGAATCACCGTCGCGGACCTGGTCGCTCGCGGCCGGTATCCCCACCAGGGCTTGTTCCGGCAGTGGACGGTGACCGACGAGCACGCTGTGGTCGAGGCCATGGCGGCGACGAACACGCTGGATCTCTCCGGCCGGCTGGTCGACGAGCTGTCCGGCGGCCAGCGCCAGCGGGTGTGGGTCGCCATGGTGCTCGCCCAGCAGACGCCGACCCTGCTGCTGGACGAACCGACCACCTTCCTCGACATCGCCCACCAGTACGAGCTGCTCGAGATGCTGCGCCGCCTGCACCGGTCCGGGCGCACCCTGATCGCCGTGCTGCACGACCTGAATCAGGCCTGCCGCTACGCCTCCCGGCTCGTGGTGATGAAGGACGGACGCGTGGTCGCGACCGGCCCGCCCGGCGAGGTCGTCGACGCCGACCTGATCGAGCAGGTCTTCGGCATCGGCAGCGTTGTCATCCGCGACCCGGTGAGCGGGACGCCGCTCGTGGTGCCCCGGCCCTGAGCCGGGACGAGAGACTCTCCAGCACATCAGGTCTCGCACGCGATGCCGCCGTCGTCCCGGTCCAGGGCCGACCGGTGGCCCGGCTCACCCGGTACCGCGGCGCGCCCCGGGGTCGGCCGCTGCCGCGGTGACGGTGGTGGTCACCCGGATCGCGGTGACGTCCGCCGCGACAGCGACGGTACTGCTGGCCGACGTGGCCCGTTCGATGGGTCGGATGCCTGCCGGCCGTCAGGTCATGTGATGAGGCCCCGCTTCGGCTCCCTCGTCACCCACCCAGACGCCGGTACTGCCGAACCGCCAGCGGGGCGAAGATCGCGGTGAGCAGGACCGGCCAGCCGATCGCCAGCGCGGTCGCGTGCTGGTCGACCCAGGTCGGCGCCGCCCAGGTCGGGTTGCCGAACAGCTCCCGGGTGGCCGTGGCGGTGGCGGACAACGGGTTCCAGGACGCCAGGGTGCCGAGCCAGCCCGGCATCGTCGCGGGGTCGACGAAGATGTTCGACAGCATGCTGAGCGGCCAGACCAGGATCTGGACCGCCGCGACGGTCTCGGCGCCGGGGGCGACCAGCCCGATGACGATGCCCACCCAGAGCAGCGCGAATCGTAGGGCCAGCAACAGGCCCACCGCGGCCAGTGCGCCGGCGATCCCGCCGGTCCAGCGCCAGCCGAGCGAAAGGCCCGCGGCCATCAGCACGAGCAACCCGAGGACGGCGAGGACCAGGTCGGCCAGGGCGCGGCCGAGCACGACCGCCCCCGGGTGGATCGGCAGCGACCGGAACCGGTCGGTCACCCCTCGCCCGGCGTCGGCGCAGACGCCCGCCATGGTCGTCTCCAGGCCGAAAAGCATGGCCATGACGAAGATGCCGGGCATCAGGAACGAGTAGTAGTCGCCGCCGGGTCCGGCGATCGCCCCGCCGAAGAAGGCGCCGAACATGACCGTGACCAGGACGGGGAACAGCAGCCCGACGGCGACGGCGCCCGGCTGGGCCCGCCAGTGGGAGAACTGCCGACGGGTCAGGATCCAGGCGTCGCCGACCAGCGACTCGGCGGCCGGGGTGGGGGTGCGCGGCCCGGGGCGATGGCGGGTGGGGGTGCTCATCGGGTCGCCTCCGGGGCGGTCGCCAAGCCCGCGCCCGGGGCGGTCGCCGGGCCCGCGCCCGGGGCGGTCGGCGGGGCGTCACCGGGTTCCCGGTCCGGTTCCGGGTCCCGTTCCCGGGTCGCGGGCCGGCCACCGGCCGGCGCGGTGAGGTGCAGGAACACCTCGTCCAGGGTCGGTCGCCGGACGGCCAGGTCGAGCAGGTCGATGCCGGCCGCCGCGACCGCGGCCGACACGGCGACGAGGTCCCGGGTCCGGTCGGCGACCGGGACCGTCATCACCCCCTCCCGTTCCACCGGATCGCCGATCCGGCGGGCGATCCCGGTCAGGGCGGGCAGGTCGGCGGGGTCGCTCGGGGTGATCTCCAGCCAGTCGCCGCCGACCCTCGCCCTGAGGTCGTCGGGCGTGCCGGTCGCGGCGACCCGGCCGCCACGCAGGAGGGTGATCCGGCCGGCCAGCGCGTCCGCCTCCTCCAGGTACTGGGTGGTCAGCAGCACGGTCGTGCCCCCCGCGACCAGCTCCCGCAGGGCCGACCGCACGTCCAGCCGGGCCCGCGGGTCGAGCCCGGTGGTGGGCTCGTCGACGAACAGCACCGCGGGATCGACGATCAGCGCGGCCGCCAGGTCGAGCCGGCGACGCATGCCGCCGGACCAGGTCGAGACCTTCCGGTCGGCCGCATCGGTCAGACCGAACCGCTCGAGCAGGGCCGATGCCCGGTCGGCCGGCCGCGGCAGGTGGTTGAGCCGGCCGAGCAACAGCAGGTTCTGCCGCCCGGTCAGCACCTCGTCGACCGCGGCCGCCTGCCCGACCAGGCCGATGTGCCGGCGCAACGCCCGGCCCTGCGTGCGCACGTCGTACCCGGCGACCTTGGCCGTGCCGGCGTCCGCCCGGAGCAGGGTTGTCAGGATCCGGATGGTGGTCGTCTTGCCCGCGCCGTTCGGGCCCAGGAGGGCGTGGACGGTGCCCGGCTCGACCTGCAGGTCGATGCCGTGGACGCCGGCCGGGCCGGCCGGGCCCCCCGGCCCCCCGGCGTGCGGGCGCAGGTCGCGCCCCGCGAGCGCCACGGCGGGGGGGCGGCG
>NZ_JBMDXT010000122.1:0-12053 GCF_048594475.1 Nakamurella sp.
CGGCCACGCCGGCCGCGCCGGCCGCGCCGGCCGTGCCGGCCGCGCCGGCCGCCGATGGGTCGGCCCGCCGATCTCCGTCCCGGACCACGCCACCGCCCTGATCGCCGCCTCGGCGCGCCCCGGTCGTCGGCCCAACGCACCCCGGCCCGCGTCGCGCACCGACCGCTGCGCCAGGCCCGCCGCACCGACCCCGGCGCCGGACCCGCGCACCGGTGTGGGGACCACGCTGCCAGAACCACGCCCGCCGGCCCCGGAAGGTTCGAGAGGTCCGTCCCGGCCGGGGCGCCGGACGCTTCACCGGGGCCCGGGTCGGGCACCTGTCTGCTCGCCGGCTGCCGGCGCCGGCCGGGCCGGCCGGCACCGGGAGGAGGGCACCGGACGACCCCACTGTCGGACCCGAGGGACACACTGGTGGGGACAGTCGGGAACCACTCCACCGCGACCCGGACCGGCGCCGGGACCACGAGCCCCCAGGAGGCCACCATGTCCGAGCCCGCCCGCACCGAGGTGGGGCCGTCCCGGTCCGGCGCCCGCAGGCCCGAACTGCGCCTGGCCGAGCCACCCCTGTCCGAACCGGCGGCGGAGGCATGGATCCCGCGGACGTGTTTCAAGAAGGGCCCCCCGCGCCGCATCGGTGTCGAACTGGAACTGCTCGTCGGCGGCCCGGATCCGGACGCGCCGACCACCCACTACCCGCGTCACCGCTACCCCCACCTGATCAGCACCCTCGACGGCGGCCCGCACCGGCTGGACGGCCGGCTGACGGTGGAGCCCGGCGGGCAGGTCGAGCTCAGCTCCCGCCCCGGGCCGGACCTCCCGGCCACCGTCGACACCGTCCATCGCGACCTGACCCTGCTGCACCGCCGGGCCGGCGCATGCGGTGCCCGCCTCATCGGCTCCGGTTTCGACGCCGGTCGCCGCCCCCGCCGGATCACCGACGAACCGCGCTACGTCGCGATGGCGCACTACTTCCGGCCCTGGGGCCCGGCCGGTCCCCGGATGATGTGTTCGACCGCATCGGTCCAGGTCAACGTCGAGGCCCGGACCGGCGACGACGCGCCCGGCGACCGCTGGGAGCTGCTGCACGCCATCGGACCGGCGCTGGTCGCGGCGTTCGCGAACTCGCCCGGCGGTCGCGGCCGGTACGCGGGTTTCCGCAGCAGCCGGCAGGCGATCTGGCAGAGCCTCGACCCGGCCCGCACCGCCGGCCCGCCCGTCGACGCGGGCACGGATCCGGCCGCCGCCTACACCCGGTGGGCGCTCGACGCGCCGTTGATGCTGGTCCGGCGGGACGGCCCGGACTGGTCGGCCCCACCCGGGGTGAGCTTTCGCGACTGGCTGCGCCGCGGGCGGGCGGCGGTCCCGGACCGGCCACCGCCCACGCTGGACGATCTCGCCCGGCACCTGACGACGCTGTTCCCGCCGGTCCGGCCGCGCGGTCATCTGGAGGTGCGGTACCTGGACGCCCAGCCGGGCTGCTGGTGGATCGTGCCGACCGCCGTCGTCGCCGCCCTGGTCGACGACCCGCGGGCCGGCGCCCGGGCGCGGGCGGCCGGGGAACCGGTCCGCGGCCGCTGGGCCGCCGCCGCCCGGCACGGGGTCGCGGACCCGGATCTGGCCCGGGCGGCGGTAGCCGTGCTGGACGCCGCGGCCGGGAGCCTGCGCCGGGATCCGGCCACTCGCCGCTTCGCCGACCACATCGATGCCTACCTGCAGCGCTGGACCCTGCGCGGCCGCTGCCCCGCCGACGACCCGCCGGGCGTCGCGGCCGCCGACCAGACCTGTCACCAGACCGATGCCCTCGGGGAGGGAACCGCATGACCGATCACTCCACGCCGCCCCGCCCGACGGGCCGCCCGCCCGCCCAGGACCTGCCCGACGACGAGGTCCGCACCCGCATCGTCGAGGACCTGGCCCGGGCCCGGCGGCGCACGGGGCTGCTGACCGACGCGGTGGACGACGACGATCTGGTCCGCCAGCACTCCCGGCTGATGTCCCCGCTGGTCTGGGACCTCGCGCACATCGGCAACCAGGAGGAGCTCTGGCTGCTGCGCGACGTCGGCGGGCGCGACCCCCTGCTGCCGGAGACCGTCGACCAGCTCTACGACGCGTTCCAGCACCCCCGCGCCGACCGGCCGGCGTTGCCGTTGCTCGACCCGGCCCAGTCCCGGCGGTACGTCGGCGAGGTGCGGGACAAGGTGATCGATCTGCTGGAACGCACGCCGCTGCGGGGGCGCCGGTTGACCGAGGGCGGCTTCGTCTTCGGCATGATCGCCCAGCACGAGCAGCAACATGCCGAGACGATGCTGGCCACGCACCAGCTGCGGCAGGGCGACCCGGTGCTCGATGCGCCGGCCCCGCCGAGCGCCCCGGCCGACCCGTGGCCGGCCGAGACGCTCGTCCCGGCCGGCTCCTTCACCATGGGCACGTCGGCCCACCCGTGGGCGCTGGACAACGAACGGCCCGCCCACGAGGTGCCGGTCGAGGCGTACTGGCTGGACACGGTGCCGGTGTCCAACGCCGACTACCAGGACTTCATCGCCGACGGCGGCTACGCCGATCGCCGCTGGTGGGACCCGGCGGGCTGGCGGCACGTGCAGCAGGTCGGCCTGGCCGCCCCGCTGTTCTGGCGGCGGGAGGGCCGGGACTGGCTCCGCCGGCGGTTCGGCCGGACCGAGGTGGTGCCGCCGGACGAACCGGTGATGCACGTCTGCTGGTACGAGGCCGACGCGTACGCCCGGTGGGCCGGCAAGCGGCTCCCGACCGAGACCGAGTGGGAGAAGGCCGCCCGGCACGACCCGGCCTCCGGCGAGTCGCGGCAGTACCCCTGGGGCAACGACGAGGCCACCGCGGAGCGGGCCAATCTCGGCCAGGACCACCTCGGCCCGGCCCCGGTGGGCGCCTACCCCGCCGGCGCGAGCCCGCTGGGCATCCGGCAACTGATCGGCGACGTCTGGGAGTGGACGTCCAGCGATTTCACCGGCTACCCGGGCTTCGCGGCCTGGCCGTACCGGGAGTACTCCGAGGTGTTCTTCGGCCCG
Organism: Nakamurella sp.; assembly: GCF_048594475.1. Lineage (NCBI taxonomy): Bacteria > Bacillati > Actinomycetota > Actinomycetes > Nakamurellales > Nakamurellaceae > Nakamurella > Nakamurella sp. The sequence continues at coordinate 3,042 of NZ_JBMDXT010000122.1, forward strand.
GAGTACAAGGTGCTGCGGGGCGGGTCGTTCGCGGCCGACCGCGTCGCCTGCCGGGGCACGTTCCGGAACTGGGACTACCCGATCCGCCGGCAGATCTTCGCCGGTTTCCGCTGTGCCCGCGACGCCGCCCCCGGCGAGGGCTGAGCATGTGCCGGCACCTTGCGTACGTCGGTGCGCCGATCCGGATGGGCGAGTTGCTGACCGATCCGCCGTTCTCCCTCGTCCGGCAGTCGTGGGCGCCGCGGCGGCAGCAGCACGGGGTGGTCAACGCGGACGGTTTCGGGGTCGGCTGGTATCCGAGCCCGGACCCGGCCGGCCCCGTCGAGCCGGCCCGGCACCGGGGGGCCGGGCCGGTCTGGGCGGACGAGACCTTCGGCGAACTGGCCCGGGTCATCACCACACCGGCCCTGCTGGCCGCGGTCCGCTCGGCGACCCCCGGCATGGTCGGCGGCCAGTCGGCGGCCGCGGCCGCCCCGTTCCGGCGCGGCCGCTGGTTGTTCAGCCACAACGGGGCCCTGCCCGGGTGGCCGGACGGCGCCTCCCGGCTCGGCTGGGGCCTGGACGCGGGCGTGCTGGCGACGCTGGACGCCCCCACCGATTCCGCCCTGCTCTGGGCCATCACCGTCGGCCTGCTGGCTCGCGGCAAGACCGCGGCGGCCGCCCTGACCGAGGTGATCGCCCGGGTGGAGGAGGCCGGCGGTGGGCGGGCCACCCTGCTGCTCACGGACGGGCAGGCCATCACCGCCACCGCCTGGGGCACCAGCCTGTGCTGGCGGCGGCTCCCCGGCGGGGTGGTCGTGGCCTCCGAGCCCTACGACGACGACCCGGGATGGGTCGACGTGCCGGACGGCTCGCTGCTCATCGCCGATGCCGCCGGCACGGCCGTCGAGCCGGTCCCGGCCGGCGCCCGACCCACCTTCACCGATCGATCCGGAGTCGACGCATGACCCTTCCCTTCTCCCATCCCTACGCCTACCAGGATCACCTGCCAGCTGACTTCGCCGACCGCAGCCTGCGCGCCGACGTCATCGCCGGGCTGACCGCCCCGGCCAAGTGGCTGCCGCCGAAGTGGTTCTACGACAAGGTCGGCAGCGAGCTGTTCGAGGACATCACCCGGCTGCCCGAGTACTACCCGACGCGGTCGGAGCGCGCGATCCTGGCCGAGCGGGCCGTCGAGATCGTCGCCCTGGCCGGGACCCGCACGCTCGTCGAGCTCGGGTCCGGATCCTCGGAGAAGACCCGGCTGCTGCTGGACGCGATGCTGGACGAGCCAGCCGGGGCGTCGCGACCGGCGGCGGGGGGCGGGCCGGACGGGCGTGACCGGCCCGGGTACGTCGCGCTGGACGTCAGCGAGGATGCGCTGCGCCAGGCCTGCTCCGGCCTGGTGGCGCAGTACCCGCAGCTTCGCATCGAGGCGGTCCGGGCGGAATTCACCCAGCAGCTGGACGTGCTGCCGGACGGCGCCGGTCGGACCGTCGCCTTCCTGGGCGGCACGATCGGCAACTTCGAGCCGGCGGCCCGGGCCGCGTTCCTGTCCGACCTGCGACGGACCCTGCGGCCGGGCGACCACCTGCTGCTGGGCGCCGACCTGGTCAAGTCGCCGCAGATCCTCGTCCCGGCCTACGACGACGCGGCCGGCGTCACCGCCGCGTTCAACCTCAACGTGCTGGACGTGCTCAACCACCGGCTCGGCGCCGGCTTCCGCCGGTCCGACTTCACCCATGTCGCGGTCTGGGACCCGGAGCACGAGTGGATCGAGATGCGGCTGCGCGCGGGGCGGGAGATCACCACCCGCATCGAGGACGTGGGTCTGACGGTGCGCCTGGCGGCCGGGGAGGAGATCCGGACGGAGATCTCCGCGAAGTTCCGGCGGGACGGCCTGACCGCCGAGCTCGCGGCCGCCGGCTTCGCCGGCCGGGGATGGTGGACCGACGAGCGGGGGTGGTTCTCGCTGTCCCTGTGGACGGTGCGCTGAGCCGCCGGCGTCAGACGCCCACGAGCTCGATCCGGCCCGCGCCGGCCGCTGAGCCCGCCGCGCCCGACACGGGCGGGGTGGCCGCCGGGCCGGTCGGTCGGGGCCGGGCTCCGCCGGCCCGGTCCGGGTTGCCGGCCGCCACCGCGGCGGCCACCTGCTCGACGGTCGGACCGCCGGCAGACCCGCGAAGCGTGCCCTCGACCTGACCGGCGTCGTCGTACGGCCCCTGGATGTACTCGGGACGGCCCTGCCGCCCGAAGGCGACCGCCCGGACCCCGGACCAGTCACCCAGATGCCCGCGGACGGCGTCGAACCCGGCGGCCGGCTCGAAGCCCAACGAGCGGGCGTACCGGGCCGCGCCGAGCACCAGTTGCTGGGCCAGCTCGATCGGTGCGGCGACCGGCGGCTGCCGGTAGCCGGCGAAGAACGTCCGGGTGAACTGGGCGTGCTGCTGGTCGTTGAGGATGCGCGGGCCGATGACGTCCTTGACGCCCAGGCAGTACAGGTCGACCAGGTAGCCGCATGCGCTGACCGTGTCCCGGCCGGCGCTGCGGGCGATCAGCACCGCGGCCAGGCCGGGGGTGTCGGCGACCGTGTCGGGCCGGTCGGGCCAGCGGTAGCGCTCGTCGACCAGCAGCCCGGCGCTCCACCCGGGGCTGACCCAGCAGGCCCGGACCTCGCCCGCGGCCAGGGCCCGGGCATCGGCCTCTGCGGGCTGCCGGACGAAGGCGGCCGCGGTGACGCGGGAGATGCCGAGCACCTTGGCGATCTGCCGGGCGGAGTACCCGTGGGCCCGCAACGACCGGGCGCGCACGACTTCCTCCGGACTCAGACCGCGGACCCGCCCTAGCGTCATGCGTGCAGGATGCCAGCCCCGGCCGCGGATCCGGGCACGACACGCTTGGGGGGCTCTTTACTTGTTCGGCGCAGACGCCCACCCACGCGGCGTGGTGGCGTCAGCCCTGGACGGGGGCCATCTCGTGGGCCGAGACCCCGACCAGGTGAGCGAGTTCCTCCACCTGATCCTTGGCGTCACCGAACAGCATCGCGGTGTTGTCGCGGAAGAACAGCGGGTTCTGCACGCCGGCGTACCCGGTGGCCATCGACCGCTTGAACACCACGACGTGCTTGGCCTCCCAGACCTGCAGGACGGGCATGCCGGCGATCGGCGAACCCGGATCCTCGGCGGCGGCCGGGTTGACCGTGTCGTTCGCCCCGATCACCAGCACGACGTCGGTGTCCGGCAAGTCGTCCTGGATCTCGTCCATCTCGAGCACGATGTCGTACGGCACGCGGGCCTCGGCCAGCAGCACGTTCATGTGACCGGGCAGCCGGCCGGCGACGGGGTGGACCGCGAACTTGACGTCCTTGCCCATCGCCCGCAGCTTGCTGGTCAGGTCGGCCACCGGGTACTGCGCCTTGGCCACGGCCATGCCGTAGCCGGGGGCGATCACGACGGACTGCGACTCGCGCAGCAGCTCGGCCAGATCACCGGTGGTGGTCTCGCGATGCTCCCCGTAGTCCTTGTCCGCTGCGGACGTGGCCGCGCCCTTCGATTCGGACCCGAAGCCACCCAGGATGACGGCGGTGAACTTCCGGTTCATCGCCTTGCACATGATGTAGCTCAGGATCGCGCCGGACGAGCCGACCAGCGCGCCGGTGATGATCAGCAGGTTGTTGCTGAGCATGAAGCCGGCCGCCGCGGCCGCCCAGCCCGAGTACGAGTTGAGCATCGAGACCACGACCGGCATGTCGCCGCCGCCGATGGCGGCGACCAGATGCAGGCCCAGCAGCAGCGCCAGCACCGTCATCAGGATCAGCGGGAGCAGGCTCGGCGCGGCGACGAACCAGACCAGCAGCCCCGCGCTGAGCACCAGGATCAGCAGGTTCAGCAGGTTCCGGGCGGGCAGGGTCAGCGGCGCCGACTTCATCTTCGCCGACAGCTTGAGGTAGGCGATGATCGAGCCGGTGAAGGTGACCGCCCCGATGAACACGCCGAGGAACACCTCCACCAGGTGCACGACGTCGGCGTGGTCCTCGGTCAGGTAGGAGTTGAAGCCGACCAGCACCGCGGCCAGGCCGACGAAGCTGTGCAGGATGGCGATCATCTGCGGCATCTGCGTCATCTCGACCCGGCGGGCGGCGATGGTGCCGATCACCGCGCCGATCAGCAGCGCGCCGGCGATCAGCGCAGCGGTCACCGCGACGGCCTGCTCGGAGTTGAGCAGGGCCAGCAGCACGGTCGCGGCCAGCGCGAGGGCCATGCCGATCTTGCCGGCGGTGTTGCCGGCCTTGGCCGTCTTCTGCTGCGACAGGCCCGCCAGCGAGAAGATGAACAGCACGCCGGCGATCACGTACGCGGCTTGCACCAACGAATACCAACGCTCGTCGACAGTGTTCACTGTATTCAGGCGTCCTTCCGGAACATCGAGATCATCCGACCGGCCACGGCGAACCCGCCGAAGATGTTGATCGCGGCGACCGTGGCCGCGACGAACGCCAGGACCACCACCAGCACGTTCGTGCTGCCCAGCTGCAGCAGCGCGCCGACCAGGATGATCCCGGAGATGGCGTTCGTCTGGGCCATCAGCGGGGTGTGCAGGGACGCGGAGACGTTCGTGATCACGTAGAACCCGACGAACACCGCCAGGACGAAGACGGTGAAGTAGCCCAGGAAGCTGGCCGGCGAGAACGTGATGGCCAGGCCGACCAGCACCGCGGCCACCCCGAACCAGGAGTAGAGCCGCTGCTGCCGGCGCCGCTCCTTCTCGGCCAGCTCGGCGGCGGTCGGCACGTGCGGCTTCTCGACCGCGGCCGCATCGGCCTTGGGGGCCGCCGACACCTGCACCGGCGGCGGCGGCCACAGCACCTCGCCGGCGTGGGTGACGGTGATGGCGCGCTGCACCACGTCGTCCATGTCCAGGGTCAGCTGACCGTCCTTGCCCGGGGTCAGCAGCTTGAGCAGGTTGACGACGTTGGTGCCGTAGAGCTGCGAGGTGTGGGCCGGCATCCGGCTGGTCAGATCGGTGTACCCGATGATCGTCACGCCGTTGTCGGTCACGACCTTCTCGCCGGGCACGGTGGCCTCGCAGTTGCCGCCGCCGACGGCGGCCAGGTCCACGATCACGCTGCCCGGCTTCATGCCCGCGACCATCTCGGCGGTGATCGTGGTCGGCGCCCACCCGCGGACCAGCGCGGTGGTGATCACGATGTCGGCCTTCGCGGACTCCTGCGCGTACATCCGCTGCGTCGCGGCCTCCTGGTCCTCGGTCAGCTTCTGGGCGTACCCGTCGGACGAGACCTGCTGCTGGGCCGCGGCGGCCTGGACGAACGTCGCGCCCATCGACTCGATCTGCTCACCGACCTCGGGCCGCACGTCGAACGCCCGGACCTGCGCGCCCAGGCTGACGGCCGCACCGATCGCGGCCAGGCCGGCCACCCCGGCGCCGATGATGAAGACGGTCGCCGGCTGGGTCTTGCCGGCCGCGGTGACCTGCCCGGCGAACATGCCGCCGTAGGACTCGGCGGCGTCGATCACGCCCCGGTAGCCGGCGATGTTGCTCATCGTGGACAGCACGTCCATCGACTGGGCGCGGGAGATGCGCGGGATGGCGAGCAGGTTCAGGCCGGTGGCCCGACGCGCCTGCAGGGCCTCGATCAGCTCCGGGTGCTCGGTCGGCGTCATCCGGTCGATCAGCACGGCGCCCTCGGCCAGCCGCGCCACCTCGTCGGGAGTCGGCTCGTTGACCTTGGTGACGACGTCCGCCGCCCAGACCTGCGCCGACGTGCCGATGGTGGCGCCGGCGGCGACGTAGTCGTCATCCGGGAACTTGGCCGCCGCCCCGGCCCCGGCTTCGACGACGACGTCGTAACCGAGCCCGATCAGCTTGACCACCGTCTTGGGGGTCGCCGAGACGAGAGTTTCGCCCGGCTGCTCTTCCCTGGGAATTCCGATGCGCACGGACGCCTCTGCCTTTCATCGAAATCGCGCACTCCACGGGTACACGCCGCCGCAGGACCCTATCGAACCGCGGGCGAACGGCCGACCAGCGCCATCAGACCGGCGGCCGGGCCCGCCACGTCCCGAAAAACGTCCGGCGGCCGCGACCCGGCTCCGCAAATGCGCTTCAGGCGGGCAGCCCGTCGGCCACCAGCCGGCGTTCCTGCAGGCCGGTCAACAACCGCACGACCAGGACGGCCAGGACGGTCAGGACCAGATCCACTACCGAGATCGCGACGCCGGTGTTGGCGATCGTCACGTAGTCGTCGATGGTCCGCGGGTCCCGGGTCATTCCGCGGTAGGCGACGCCCAGGACCAGCTGGACGATCCACACGATCCACCACAGGGTGACCACGGTCTGCCCCGACCGGTCCGCCGACCCCGGCGGTCGCGAGCCGGCCAGGATGTCCCGGGCGATCGTGAACGGGAACCACAGGTTGACGACCGGCACGAACCACCCGCCGACGGCCCACCCCTGGCTGCGGCGCTGCACCTGCGGAGCCCACCAGCCGGCGTTGATCCGCAGCCGCCGGAACCAGATCAGGAACACGATCGCCGTGGCCACGAAGCACGCCAGATCGAGCAGCACCGCCGTCTGCTGGAACTGGTCCGCCCGGTCCGCTTCGGCCTCGGTGACGGTGTTCAGCGGGTCGAGCAGCCGATCGACCAGTCGCGCGAGCCCCCAGGCGGCGACCAGCTCGACGGCGCCGACCACGAACCCGACGGCCATCAGCACCTGCACGGCGATGCCCAGCCCGCGCACGGGCTGCGGACCCGGCCGCCCCGGGGAGCCCGGCGGCGGGTAGCCGGCCCCCGGCGGGTATCCGGGGCCCGGCGGGTAGCCGGCCCCTGGCGGGTATCCGGGGCCCGGCGGGTATCCGGGGCCCGGCGGGTAGCCGGGGCCCGGCGGGTATCCGGGGGCGGCCGGGTGGCCGGCCCCCGGCGGCACGCCCGGGACCGGTGGATACGGGCCGCCGGCAGGTCCGGGGCCGGTGGGCCCGGATGGGGCGGGGTACCCGGCCCCGGCCGGGTCCGTCGCGGCCGGCGGGTAGCCCCCTCCCGGCGGGTAGCCGGCCGCGCCGACCGGCGGCGGGAAGCCGGGAGCCGGCACGACCCCGGGGGTGGCCCACCACGGCCTGCCGGAGCCCGGTCCCGTTGCCGGGTCCGGCGCAGCCGGGCCGGATGGCGGCGGAAGACCCGCCGGAGGCCAGGAGCCGGGCGTCAGGTCCGAGCTCGCCGGTGAATCGGGGCCTGGACCCGGTCGGGCGACCGCCGGTGAACGATCTCCGGGAGGGGGCCGCACGCCATCCCTCGCTGTGACCTCGTCCGGGACGCGGTTTCCGTCAGCGCCGGTCCGAGCGGACCCGTCCACGACGCTCCCGTCCCCCGCGACACCCTTCGGCGCACCCCGGTCCGCACCGGCCGGCGGGCCGGAGTCGGCCGCGGTCGGGCCGGTCAGGCCACCGTCGTCCCGCGGCCCTGAGCGGTCGTCGCGTTCCGTCATACCGTCCCCCGAATCCCCACCGGTCACCGCATCATCCGGCGACGCGCACCGGTGGATCATCCCCGGTGATCGGCCGACCGGCACGGATGACCCCGGCGGACGCAGGTGGGTCCACGGCGGCCGGCCGGCGGACGAGCAGCAGTCCCCGGCCGTCTCCCTTCCTCCCGCACCGACGGCGTTCCGCCGGCACCGACGACCCCGTTCCTCCGGCGCAGATGCGCTCACCCCCGATGACCGGGCCGGGCGCGGATCGAGTGAAGGCGCGTGCTCGCTGAGCGAGCGCAACTCTTCAACGGGTGGCTGGGCCCGGTCCCGCCCCGCGTCCGCCCCGGCTCAGGCCCGGTCCCCGCCCCGGCTCAGTCCCGGTCCCCGCCCAGTCCGACCCCGCATCCGGTCCGACCCCGCCCGCGTCCGGGCCGGCTCACTACGCTGGGCATCTCAGCGGAAGGCCGAATCATGTTTCAGGACAAGGGCATCGGGGATGGCTGATCCAGGCCTCGTGCGCCGGCTGGGCACCGCCGACGGGGTCGTCGTCGGGCTGGGCGCGATGATCGGGGCCGGCATCTTCGCCGCGCTGGCGCCGGCCGCCGGCGCCGCCGGTTCCGGGCTGCTGCCCGCCCTGGCCGTCGCCGCCGTCGTGGCGTACTGCAACGCCACCTCCTCGGCTCGGCTCGCCGCCCGCTACCCGGCCTCCGGCGGCACCTACGTGTACGGGCGGGAACGGCTCGGCGCCTTCTGGGGCCACCTGGCGGGCTGGAGCTTCGTCGTCGGCAAGACCGCCTCCTGTGCGGCCATGGCGCTGACCGCCGGCAGCTACCTGTGGCCCGCGCAGGCGCACGCCGTCGCGGTGGCGGCGGTGGTGGCCGTCACCGGACTGACGTGCGTCGGCGTGCAGCGCACCGCGCTGGCCGGCCGGGTGATCGTGACTCTCGTCCTGGCGGTGCTCGCGGCGGTGGTCGTCGCCGGTGTGACCAGCCCCGTCGCCGATCCGTCCGGCCTGGGCGTCGGCGGCGACGCCACGGTGGACGGCGTGCTGCGGGCCGCCGGGCTGCTGTTCTTCGCGTTCGCCGGGTACGCGCGGATCGCCACCCTCGGCGAGGAGATGCGCGATCCGGCCCGCACCATCCCGCGGGCCATCGCCATCGCCCTGGCCATCACGCTGACCGTGTACACCGCCGTCGCGGTGACCGTCCTGATGGTGCTCGGACCCACCGCGCGGGCCGCCGCGACCGACCCGTTGGCCCAGGCGTTCGCCGCGGCCGGACGCCCGTGGCTCGTCCCCGTGGTCCGGGTGGGCGCGGCCGTCGCCGCGGTCGGGTCGTTGCTGGCGCTGGTCCTGGGGGTCTCCCGGACGACCCTGGCGATGGCCCGCGACGGGCACCTCCCCCACCGGCTCGCCGCGATCGGCCCGCGGTCGCACGTGCCGCGGAACGCCGGCCGGGCCGTCGGCGCGGTGGTCGCCGTCCGGGCCGCGACCGTCGACGGGCGCGGCGCGATCGGCTTCTCCTCGTTCGGCGTGCTGGCCTACTACGC
>NZ_JBMDXT010000123.1:0-19807 GCF_048594475.1 Nakamurella sp.
GGCGACGATGGCCATCCACGCGGCGATCAGGCACAACGAGCAGACGTTGAGCACGATCTCGAAGGCCTGCTCGGGGACGATCGCGTTGAGCCCGACGCCCAGCAGGGCGACCACGCCGGTGAGCAGGATGCCGCCGAACGGCACGCCCGAGCGGGTCATCCTGCCGGTCCAGCGGGGCGCGCTGCCGGCCGCGGCCAGCGAGTGCACGATGCGACCGGTGGAGTACATGCCGGCGTTGAGCGAGGACAGCGCGGCGGTCAACACGACCAGGTTCATGATCGCGTCCACACCCTGGACGCCGATGGAGCCGAAGAACGTCACGAACGGGCTCTCGCCGGCCTGGTAGGCCGTGTACGGCAGGAGCAGCGAGAGCAGCAGTACCGAGCCGACGTAGAAGATGGCGATCCGGAAGATGACCGCGTTGATGGTGCGCGGCATGACCTTCTCGGGGTTCTTGGTCTCGCCGGCGGCGGTGCCGACGAGCTCGATCGAGCCGTACGCGAAGACCACGCCCTGGGTGACGATCAGCAGCGGCAGGACGCCGTTGGGGAACCAGCCGCCGTTGTCGGTGATCAGGCTGAAGCCCGGGTCGTGCCCCTCCAGGGGGGTACCGAAGATGACGAAGTAGGTGCCGATGAGCAGGAAGGCGACCAGCGCGACGACCTTGATGAGCGCGAACCAGAACTCCATCTCGCCGAACACCTTCACCGAGATGAGGTTCATGCCGACGACCAGGATCTGCGCGAGCAGCGCCCACAACCACTGCGGCACCGCACCCATGGCCGCGATGTACTTCTTGAAGAAGTTCATGTACAGCGCCACCGCGGTGGTGTCGACGACGGCGATCACCGCCCAGTTCAGCCAGTACAGCCAGCCGACGGCGAAAGCGGCCTTCTCGCCGAAGAACTCGCGGGCGTAGGAGACGAACGACCCGGATGACGGACGGTGCAGGATCAGCTCGCCCAGGGCCCGCATGATCAGGAAGGCGAAGAAGCCGCACACGGCGTAGACCAGGACCAGGCCCGGGCCGGCGCTGTGCAGCCGGCCGCCGGCGCCCAGGAACAGGCCGGTGCCGATCGCCCCGCCGATGCCGATCATCTGGATCTGACGCTTGGTCAGACCCTTGTGATAGCCGGCGTTCTCGGCGATGAACTCCTGCTGCAGGACCGGGTCGTCCGGCCCGGGATGGTTGACGTGCTCGCTGACGGTGCGGGCTTCTTCGGCCGCGGGCTGGGGCATCGGAGCGCCTTTCGGGGTGGGGGCCGGCCCGGGCCGGGCAGGGCAGAGCAGGGCAGGCAGGCAGGCAGGGCACAGGAGCAGGGGGCGGGATGGAACGGTGGGACGGCGCGACGCCCGGGCGGGGTCAGCCCTCGTCGCGGGCGGGATCACCCGGACCCGGCCGGCCGAAGCGGACCGGACCGGACCAGGTGGGCGGGGCGGGCAGGCGCCACCCCTGATGGTGCGAGAGCAGGGTCAGACCGGCGCCGACGCCGGTCGCGACCAGCAGGCCGGCGGTGACCTGGCCGGCGAGGTGGAACAGCACCATGGTCCCTGCGGCCAGCAGCGCGGGCGTGACGTAGAGGGTGTTGCCGCCAAAAACGGCGGGCACCTGGCGCAGCAGCACGTCCCGGACGACGCCGCCGCCGGCCGCGGTGATGGCGCCGAGCGCGATCGCGGCCGGCCACTCCAGGCCCAGGCTCAGCGCCTTCTGCGCGCCGGCCGCGGCCCAGCAGCCCAGGGCCAGGGCGTCCAGCACCGGGAACGAGTGTTCCCAGGCCCGTCCGCGGATCGGCACCAGGAAGGCCACCGCCGCGCCGACCAGCGCGGTCAGCACGTAGGTGTGGTCGACCAGGGCGACCGGAGTGCCCTTCTGGAGCAGGATGTCGCGGATGATGCCGCCGCCCAGACCGGAGACCACGGCCAGGACCGCGAAGCCGACCAGGTCGAACCCGCGGGACCGGGCCAGCACCCCGCCGAGCAGGGCGTTGGCCAGCACGCCCGACAGGTCGGTGACCCGCAGGACGTGCATCGCCGCGTCGTTCATCGCCTCGCCGTTCGGGGTGGACTGGACTGGAGCAGGTGTGCGGGGCCCGGGAGCGGGGAAACCCGGTTCAGGCGGCCAGGTCGCGCGCGGCGACGAACGCCGCAACGCACCGGTCGATCTGCGCCGGGGTGTGGGCGGCCGACAGCTGCACCCGGATGCGGGCCGCGCCCCGCGGCACCACCGGGAAGCTGAACGCGGTGACATAGATTCCCTGGCGCTGCATCTCGTCGGCGACCCGGGCGGTCAGCGCGGCGTCGCCGAACATGACCGGCACGATCGGATGCTCACCCGGCAGCAGGTCGAAGCCCTGCGCGGTCATTCCGGCGCGGAACTGGGCCGCGTTCTCCTGCAGGCGCTTGCGCAACTCGTTGGACCCGGCGACGAGGTCCAGCGCGGCCAGGGTGCCGGCGACCATGGCCGGGGCCAGGGTGTTGGAGAACAGGTAGGGCCGGGCCCGCTGCCGCAGCAGCTCGACGATCTCGCCGTGCGCGGCGACGTAGCCGCCGGAGGCGCCGCCCAGGGCCTTGCCGAAGGTGCCGGTGTAGATGTCCACACGGCCCTCGACGCCGCACAGCTCGGGGGTGCCCCGGCCGTTCTCGCCGATGAAGCCGACCGCGTGCGAGTCGTCGACGAAGACCAGCGCGCCGTACTGCTCGGCCAGGTCGCAGATCTGGGCCAGCGGGGCGATGTAGCCGTCCATCGAGAAGACGCCGTCGGTGACCACGATGCGGAAACGGGCGTCCTGCGCGGCGCGCAGCTGCTCCTCCAGGTCGGCCATGTCGCGGTTGCGGTACCGCAGCCGGCGGGCCTTGGACAGCCGGATGCCGTCGATGATCGAGGCGTGGTTCAGCGCGTCGGAGATGATGGCGTCCTCGGCCCCGAAGAGGGTTTCGAAGACGCCGCCGTTGGCGTCGAAGCAGGAGGCGAACAGGATGGCGTCCTGGGTGCCCAGGAAACCGGCCAGCCGGCGCTCGAGCTCCCGATGCTGCTCCTGGGTGCCGCAGATGAAGCGGACGCTGGCCAGCCCGTACCCCCACTCGTCCAGCGAGGCCCGGGCGGCGTCCAGCAGCCGCGGGTCGTCGGCCAGGCCGAGATAGTTGTTCGCGCAGAAGTTCAGCACCGATTGGCCGTCGGCGACGATCTCGGTGCCCTGCGGACCGGTGATCGACCGCTCCCGCTTGGTCAGGCCGGCCTCGCGGATGCCGTCGAGCTCGGCGGTGATGTGCTGCTGCAGTGCTCCGTACATGGGTCAGACCTCCGACCAGTCGAGGACGATCTTGCCGGTGCCGGCGGCGGCCGCGGCGGCGAATCCCTGCTCCCAGTCGCGGGCCGGCAGGCGGTGGGTGATCACCGAGGTGATCGCTTCCCGCAGGGCCGGGCTGGACTGGATCATGGCGCCCATGGCGTTCCACGTCTCGTACATCTCACGCCCGTAGATGCCTTTGAGGGTCAGCATGTGCGTGACGACCTTGCCGAAATCGACGGCGAACGGCTGGGCCGGCAGGCCGAGGATGGCCACCCGGCCGCCGTGGTTGAGGTTCTCGATCATCGACTGCAGCGCGGCCGGGGCTCCGCTCATCTCGAAACCGACGTCGAATCCCTCACGCATCCCCAGCGACCGCTGCGCATCCGAGATCGGTTGGCGGGCAACGTCGACCACCTCGTCGGCGCCCATCTTGCGGGCCAGATCCAGCCGCGCCGCGCTGACGTCGGTGCCGACCACGAACCGGGCGCCGGCGTGCCGGGCGACGGCGATCGCCATCAGCCCGATCGGGCCGCAGCCGCTCACCAGCACGTCCTCGCCGACCAGGGGAAAGGACAGCGCGGTGTGCACGGCGTTGCCGAAGGGATCGAAGATCGCACCCAGGTCGGGGTCGATGTGGTGGTGGTGCACCCAGACGTTGCCGGCCGGGATGGCCACGTATTCGGCGAACGCGCCGTCCCGCTGGACGCCGACGCTGATCGTGCGGATGCACATGTGGCCGCGGCCGGCGCGGCAGTTGCGGCAGGTGCCGCAGACGATGTGACCCTCGCCCGAGACCCGGTCACCGACGGCGACATCGCGTACCCCTGAGCCGATCTCGACGACCTCGCCGAAGAATTCGTGGCCGGGGATCAGCGGGGCGGCGACGATCGAGTCGGCCCAGTCGTCCCAGCGCTGGATGTGCAGGTCGGTGCCGCAGATGCCGGTGCGCAGGACTCGGACGATCACGTCGGTCGGTCCGCAGGTGGGGTCGGGACGCTCGGTCAGCTCGAACCCGGGAGCCCGTTCGGCTTTGAACAGTGCCTTCATGGGGACTAGTACAGGGCCCAGGGACCATGAAGAACAACCGACTCTTTCTTCGTCATTGCTTTAGCGGCTACTTCACCGTTAGGTTTGCCGCGTGGAGGTCCATCAGCTACAGATCCTGCGCGAACTGGGCGCGCTGGGCAGCGTTTCGGCGGTGGCCAAGGTGCTCAACGTCTCGCCGTCGGCGGTCTCCCAGCACCTGACCGCGCTGCAGCGCAGCTTCAGCACCCCGCTGACCGCCAAGCAGGGCCGAACCCTGACGTTGACCGACGCCGGCCAGGTGCTCGCCGACGCGGGCGCCGAGGTGATCGACGCGATGGCCGCCGCGCGCACCGCGGTCGAGACCTTCGAACAGTCGGCCGGGGGCACGGTTGCGGTATCCGGCTTCCACAGCGCCGGGCAGTCCCTGTTCGGGTTGCTGCTGCAGGAGCTGGCCCGCCTGCCCACCGCGCCCGACGTCCGGCTGACCGACGAGGACGTGCCCCGGCAGGACTTCCCCGGGCTCACCGCCCGGTACGACCTGGTGATCGCCCACCGGCTCGACCACAGCCCCGCCTGGCCGGCGGCCGGCCTGCGCACCATCACCCTGGTCCGGGAACCGCTGGACGTCGCCCTCCCGGTCGACCATCCGCTGGCCGGCGACGCGGAACTGACCGCCGACCAGGTGGCCGGCGAGCGCTGGGTCACCACGCGGGGCGGCTACTCCCCCGACGACCTGCTCGACGCGGTGGCCGCGGTGTCCGGCCGGCAGCTCACGGTGGTCCACCGGATCAACGACTACGGCACGGTCCACTCGATCGTCGCGGCCGGCCACGCCATCGGGCTGGTGCCGCGGTACACCTCGCCGCTGGCTCCCCCCGGCTCGATCGTGCTCCGCCCGCTGACCGGGATCGGCGCCCGCCGCACGATCGACCTGCTGACCCGCCCGGAGAACCTGCGCCGCCGCTCGGTGCGGGTCGTCGCCCAGGCGCTGAACCGGGTGGTGGCCGGGATCATCCGCGAGCGGCAGTGACCCCCGCCGCGGCCAGCGCGTCGACGATGGCGGACGTCCCTGCGTCGTTGAACAGCAGCGTGTAGTGGTTGGTGCCGGCCACTTCTCGCACATCCAACGCCGGGAACTCGGCGGCCCACCGGGCCACCCAGGGCGCCGGGAACAGGCCCGGTTCCTCGTCCAGCAGCCCGCGCGGCGCCCGCAGGAACGGCGTGCCCGGCGGCAGCGCGGCCAGCCCCGGGAGCAGCCAGTCCTCGCCGTCCTGCTGGGCCCGGGAGTCGGCCGCCATCGCCTCGAAGGAGGTGGCCGGGTGGTAGTTCCCGGGCTCGCCGACCAGGTCGTAGTCGATGTAGTCGGTGGTGGCGTCGGTCCAGTCGGTGAAGGCCGGGTGCGCGCGGAAGAAGTCGCGGTAGGCCTCGTGGTCGGCGAACGTCATCGTCAGCCGGCGCTGCACCGGGCCCAGGATCGCCGCCGTCGCCTCGTCGGGGGTCAGGTCCTCCGGGATGGGCAGCGGCAGCCCGCCGTCGACCAGGACCGCCCCGGCGACCCGATCGGGGTGCCGGTGCACCGTGGCGACGGTGACGAAGCCGCCCATCGAATGGCCCATGACGATCGCCGACGGCACCCGGAGGTGATCCAGCAGCCGGGCGAGATCGTCGGCATGGCCGGTGATCCCGTACGGGCCGGGCAGCTCGTTGGACCGCCCGCGGCCGCGGAGGTCGGGCGCGACGATCCGCGCGCCGGGGAGCCGGTCGACCACCGACACCCAGGCCCGGTGCGAGGCGGTGATGCCGTGCACCGCCAGGACGGGCGGGCCGGCCGGCTCGGTTCCCTCCGCGGGCTCCCAGATGCCGACCCGCAGGTCTCCCCCACGGACCGGCACGTCGACGGTGCGGTAACGATCAGCCATGGGCCCGATCATGCCGCAGAGGCGCACGCGGCTCCGTCCGGGCCGACGTCGACTCCGCGAGCGCCGGCGCCGGCCGGCCGGCCGGCCGGAGGGCATCGACCCGCGGGTGTCACGGACCGGCCGGTGGCACGGCGGTCATCGGCACGTCCAGCAACGGCGACTGGCCGGCGGCGAGCGCCTGACCGGTCAGCGCACCCTGGTACTGGGTGCCACCGACGGTCTGCGTGGCGGTGATCGTGTAGGTGCCGGCGGCGATGTCGGCGAACAGGGCCGGCCCGCTCGCCGGGGTGGTCTTGGGTGAACCGCCGGCCGCCGGGGTCAGGGTGATGGTCGCCCCGGCCGATGCCGCCCCGCCGATCGACGCGGTCACCCCCAGGGTGACCGCGGTGTACGGCATCGTCACCGTCGCCGTGTGGGTGGTGGACGGGTCGATGCCGGTCGTCGACGCGGTCCCGAACGGCGCGCTGGCCGCCGCGGCCAGGGTGTACGTGCCCGCGCCGACCGTGAGCAACGGGCCCGTCGCGCTGCTGGCGCCGGCCGGGACGGTGACCGACCCCGACCAGGTCGTCGCCCCGCCGAGGGTCAGGGTCAGGTCGACGGACCGGGCGGTGGTGTCGGCCGGCCGGCGCGGCACGGCCGTCAACGCGACCCCCGGCCGCAGGGTGAACCCGGTGAACGTCACCGTGTTCGGGCCGGCCCGGGTCACGGTCACCCCGGAGACGTCCGGGATCAGCATCGTCGGATCGGCCGTGGAGCGGACCGAGAAGGTCCAGCCCGCGCCGGGCGCGACGCACAGCTGGCCGGCACCGTCCGCGGTCACGGTCTGGCCGCCCCGGGTCGCGGTGACCGGCAGCCCGGTGCGGGCGGCGCCGTCGACGGTGGCGGTGGGCGTGACCCCGATGGCCGGGGCCAGCAGGGTGACCGCCAGTGACACCGCGGTGGTGCTGCCCGTACCGGGCACGGTGAACGTGCCGGTGGCCGGGTCGGCGGTGAAGGTGCCGGCGCCGACCGACCAGGTGTAGGAACCGGCCGGCACCAGGGCGGACACGGTCGCCGTCCCGGCGTTCCCGGCGCCGGGGGTGATGGTGGCCGGCAGCGTCCGGGCGGTACCGCCGTCCGGGGTCAGGACCAACGACACCGCCGTGGGCGCCGGCGAGCACCCGGCCGGCCAGGTCGCGGTCATCGTGAGCGGCGCCAGCCGGACCGTCGCGGACACGGTGACGGTCGGCGCGGTCGGCACGGTGTCCGGCGGCGGCGCCGGCACGCCGCGGTCGGGCTGGTCGAGCAGGAACGACGAACTGCTCACGGCCCCGAACGGGGCGGTCGCCGGGGTGAGCGCCACCGCCCACCGGCCGGTCGGCACCTGCGGCGCGCTGACCGTGCCGTCGGTGGCGACGGTGAACCCGGTCAGCGCGGTGGTGTTGGCCGGCGTGCAGGTCGGGTCGCCCGGCTGCGCCGCCACCGGTTGGAGGGTGGCGGGCGCACCGGCCAGCGACAGACCCGCCGTCGACGGGTCGAGGGTGACGACGACCGACCGGGTGGTCCGGGCGACCTGCACGGTCACCGCGGGCGGGACCGGCGCCACCTGCGAATTGAGCGTGATCGTCGTGGAGAAGGCACGGTCGTACCCGCAGGCGTCGACCATCACCCGGTAGAGCCCGTCGGGCACGTCGGCGAACGCGAAGCCGCCGTCGGCGCCGGTCGTCACGGTCGGCAACGGCTGACCGCTCAGATCCTTGGCGATCTGCTGCACGTCGTTGTTCTGCCGCAGCGAGACCTGGGCACCGGCGAGCGCGGCCCCGCCCGGACCGCGGATCGTCCCGGTCTGGCTGCTCGACCGGCGGGCCAGGTTGATCCGCACGGTCTGCGGGTCGATGCCGGTGGCGACCTGCGTCTGCACGCTCACCGACTGGTAGGTCTGGGTTCCCGGCTGGAAGGAGACGGTGTAGACCCCCGGGGTGGTCCTGGCGAAGCTCACCAGACCCCCGGTCACGGTGATGTCGGGGTCGCCGCCGATGCAGGACGGGGTGGTCGCGTCGGTGATGACGCACGAGCGGCTGGTGGTGGCCCCGTCGATCCGGACGGTGCCGACCGGCACCACCGACGTCGTCCCGTCGAGCAGGTTGACCTTCAGGGTGACCGGCTTGACCGGCAGCGTCAGGGTCACCGCCTGGGTCAGGTCGAACGGCGTCAGGGTGACCGAGGTGGTCGCCGGGTCGTAGCCGGCCCGCGTCGCGGTCAGCGTGTAGGTCACGTTGTCCCGGGCCAGCCCGTCGCGCTGCAGGGTGCCGATCAGCGTCACCTGCCCGTTGTCCCCGGTGGTGGCCGTCCAGGCCGGGCTGCCGTCGGACGGCGTCGCCGTGATCGAGACGGCCGGCAACGGCACCGACCCGTCGGAGGACGTCTGCACCGTGCCGACCGTGATCCGGCCCAGCTGCGTCAGGGTGACCTGGCACGCCGACGGACCGGGCTGGAAGCCCAGACCGGTCGCGCCGTTGCAGATGATCCCGCCGGTGCTCCCGGCGGTGAAGGTGGCCGCCTGGAACCCGGGGGCGCGCACGGTCAACGAGTACGACCCGTCCTGCGACGACACCGGCGGCAGGGTGACCTGCACCGAACCGTTGCCGGTGGGTTGGGCGTTGAGCGGACCGATCGTGCCGACCGAGTTCCCGGTGAGCAGCACCGTCGCGCCGGTCGGCACCTCCCGCTCACCGGTGAACACCGAGCTCTGGATGGTGACGGTCTGGGTGGACAGCTGGCGCAGGGTGAGGGTGAGCGGGCAGGTCTCGGCGCCGGTGACGGGTGCGGCGCAGGTGTAGGTGACCGGGCTGCTCTCGAAGCCGGGCAGGCTCACCGAGACGCTGTAGCTGCCGGGTCCGACCAGGTTGGCCGGCGCGCCCTGTTCCTGCCAGGTCAGGGTGGTCCCGGACGCGGACAGGGTGACCGGCGGTGTCCCGTTGAGCGGGGTCACCGAGAACGCCGCACCGTTGATGTTCGCGCCGGCCGGCAACACGGTCAGGGTGCCGGCGAAAGCCGGGTTGCGGATGAGCTGCGGGGCCGGAGCGGGTGTGGTGCCGGCCGGGTCGGTGACGTAGGTGCAGTTCTGGCCGAGCGGGCACAGGATCTGCGCGGTGGCCGGGGACGGGGTGAATCCCGGCAGCTGCGCGGCGAACGCGTACCGCCCGGGCGAGAGCAGATTCGCCCCGGTCACCGCCGTGTCCGTCCATTGCAGCGTGCCCACCGGGCCCTCCTGCACCGAGACCTGGCCCGAACCCGGCGGTTTGGTCAGCAGCGCCAGCGCCGCCGGACCCCGCCCGGCGCCGGCCGGCAGCGTCTGCAGCGTCAGGGCCGAGGTCGGCGACGGCTTGGGCAGCACGGTGGTCGCATCGGCCGGCACGCTGAGCACCTCCCCGGTGCCGGCGATGCCGATCTGCGCGGTGAAGGAGGCCTGCGAGACGCTGGTCGGGTCGATCTGCACCGACACCGGCCGGGCCACGAAGGCCGGGCCCGGCACGGCGACGCCGATCGCGGCGGGCTCGGACACGGTCGGGCACAGGTCGGGCAGCCCGGTCACCGGCGGCGGCCCCTGGGTCGGCACGATGGCGATGCAGCCGTTGTCGTCGGTGATCAGCGTCGCGGAGCCGAGGACAGGGGTGATCCCGGTGTAGCCGACGATGCCGGTGACGGTCACCCGGGCGTCCCGCACCCCGACGCCCCCGGGCGTGATGCCGTCCGACGTCA
This sequence comes from Nakamurella sp., assembly GCF_048594475.1. NCBI lineage: Bacteria > Bacillati > Actinomycetota > Actinomycetes > Nakamurellales > Nakamurellaceae > Nakamurella > Nakamurella sp. Next base: position 9,977 of record NZ_JBMDXT010000123.1, read on the forward strand.
GGACGCGCGCCACGATCGTGCCCAGCGGTTTGAGCAGCGCGACGTTGAGGTCGATCGTCTGGTTGAGCTGGACGGAGACGTTGTCGGCGGTCGCGCTGCCGGCGTCGGCGTTCGCCGTCACCTGGAAGACGCCCGGCTGGAGCGTGGTCAGCAGGGCGACGCCGTCGGCGCCGCTGGTGGCCTGGGCGGCCGTGGTGGTGCCCTGCTTCGCCGCGACCGTCGCGCCGGCGGCCAGCGTCAGCTCGCCGGTGTCGGTATTGGGTTCCCGCACCGTCACCGAGATCCGGCCGAGCCGGTCCAGCACCGGGTCGTACCGCCCGTCGCTGCCGAGCTCGATGGTCAGGCTGAACGGCGCCGGCTCGATGTACTCGGGATCGGTGGGCAGCACGACGACGGTGTAGCCGCCGTGGCTCAGTCCACGCACCTGGTACGTACCGTCGGCCTGGATGAGCCCGCAGCGGATCGACGGGTCGCCGCCGACGGTGCAGGTGATGCCGCCGGGGTCGGCCACGCATCCGGCCGACCGGTCCGGCGGGGTGACACCGGACGCCACCACGGCGACGCAGGTGGCGCCCGCGGGGGTGCCGACCCGGGTGGTCAACCGGCCGGTGATCAGGCTCAACGGCACCAGGCTGACCGGCGCGGCGGACATGGTCGCGCCCTGCGGCACCTGGACCGACACCTGGCCCGGCTCGTACCCGGGAGCGGTGATCGTCACCGTGTACAGACCGGGGACCAGGCCCGGATGGAGCGGATCGTCGACCGCCGGCAGGACGTAGTTCTCCCCCGGGCCGGCCTGGGCGGAGACCGTCTCCGGCGGCCGGTTGGGGTCGATCCGGCCGGTGTTCGGGTCGATCGCCGGCACGCTGACCGACGCGGTGATGACGCACGGCACGGTCGGGTCGACCGCCCGGTCGCAGGTCAGGTCACCCCCGGTGCGGGAGTCGGTGACCCGGCCCTGGATGTGCGCGGTGGCCGGCAGTTCGGTGTCGGCCGAGCTGAGCAGGGTCAGGTCGGCGCTCGCCTCGCCGGCCGCGGCCACCTCGACGGTGACCGACGAGGAGATGCGCCCGAACATCGACCCGGTCAGCACGTACACCCCGGGGGCGACCCCGGTGAACCGGAACGAGCCCGGCGGGTCGGACGTGGTCATCGTCTTGCTCGACCCGGCCGGGCCCGTCAGGGTCAGGCCGGCGCCGATCAGGCCACCCTCGGCGGGCTGGTCCCCGACGGCCGGGTTGCCGGTGACGGTGCCGCTGACGACGCCGTCGGCCCGGATCATCGACACGTTCACCTCGGCCGAGCCGACGCCCTGCGCCAGCGAGACCTGCCGGACCTGGTCGGAGTACCCGGCCCCGGACACGGTCACGGTGTACTCGCCGGGGGTGGGCAGGTCGGGCAGCGTGTAGGTGCCGACGGGCCCGGTGGTCAGCGTGGTCGCGGTGCGGGTGGTGGTGACGTCGCCCGACTGCCCGGTCACCGAGACCTGCAGCCCGCCCAGGCCGCCCACCCGGCCGAGCAGGTCCTCGCCGGACACCAGCCCGGTCACCGCGGCGGCCCCGGTCGGCAGGTTCAGGTCGGCCGTGGCCGTGCCGCCCGCCCCCAGGGTGACCAGGATGGACGAGGAGCCGAAGCCCTGGGCGGCGGCGGACACCAGGTAGGTGCCCGGGGTGGACAGCCCGGTGACGCTCCACGAGCCGGGGGTCCCCTCCGCCCCCGGGGACACCGACGCGGTCTGGACCGAGACATGCCCGTCGGTGATGGTGACGGTGGCCGCGCCGATCGGACCGTCCGGCCCGGTCACGGTGCCCGACATGGCCCCACCGCCGGCGGCCAGCTCGGTGCGCATCGGGTCCGCACCGACCAGCGTCGCGCCGTTCACCACGAACCGCTGGGTCTGGTATCCGGCCCGGGCCATGGTGAGCAGGTAGAAGCCGGTGGGCCGGATGCCGGCGATCGCCCAGGTGCCGTCGTCGTTGGTCGTGGTGGTGACGGTCGGCGGGTCGGCGGCGGTGCTCACCCGCAGCGCCGACGCCGGCACCTTGCCGATGACGGCGCGGGCGGCGCGCAGGCCGGACGCGGTCTGCTCGTCCGTGCCCGGCGCGGGTTCGGCGCCCTGCGCGGCGGCTTCGGTCAAGCCGGTCGGGCTGAGCACCACGGTCACCCCGCCCGGATCCGCGCCGGTGACCAGCCCGCGCAGCGCGACCGCGCCCGGGGTGCCGTCCGGATTCGGCTGGCCGGAGCCGGGGGCCGCGTCGCCGCCGGTCGTCTCACCGCCGGACGCGTCACCGGTCGTCTCACCGCCGGTCGTCCCACCGCCGGTCGCATCCCCGGCGGGGGCCGAACCCGGGGCCGCGGGGCCGGCGTCCCCGGTCCCGGCCCCGCCGCTGGTGCCGCTGCCGCCGCTGCCGCTGCCGCCGGTGGTGTCGCCCGACCCGTTCCCCGACCCGCCGGTCCCGGGGGTGCCGGCCGCCGTGCCCGTGGCGTTGCCGTCGGACCCGGCCGTGGTCGGGGCGGCCTGGTCGGGCGCGGCGTCCCCGGCCTGGTTGTTCTGCGTCTGCGTGGTGAAGTACGAGGACACCCGCGGGATCGCCACGATCGCCAGCCCGGCCCACAGTGCGACCACGGCGACCAGCACCAGGGCCCGGACCAGGGCGCCGCGGAACACCGGCCGCGCCCGCACGGTCCCGGTGACCACCACCGGGGCGCCCTGGCCGCGGGCGGCGACCGCGTAGCTGTGGGTCTGGACCGTGCCGAACACCCGCGGCCGGCGGACCTTGACCTTGCCGCGCACCACGACGGTCCGGCCGGCCGGCACGGCCAGCGGGGCCGGGTCGAACCGGGCGGTCAGCCCGGCCGGGACCGTCGGGTCGATGACCAGGTCCCGGTCGGTCGCCGACGGGTTGGTCACCGACAGCCGCACCCGGCGACCGAAGACGGCGGTGACCTGCGGCGGGTCCAGGTCGAGCACGGTGGGCTCGCGACCGCCGATGACCAGCGTGGATTCGGCGACGCCGGCCTGCGGCTCGGCCCGCCCGAGGGGGTCGGCGGCCACCGCCAGGACGACGAACGGGTAGCGGGCGCCCAACGCGCTGGGACCGGGCCGCAGCTCCAGCTCGAGGGTCCGGCCCTCGCCCGGGGCCAGTGGCCCGACGACGACCGGCGGCGGCGTCCACTCCGCGTCCAGGCCGCGGATCGCGACGGACAGCGTGGCCGGGCCCGGCCCGGTGGCCCACACCTGCACCGTCACCGGCACCGTCGCCCCCGCGGCGGCCTCGATGACGGGCGCGACGGTGACGGCCGGGCCGGGCGGCGGGGTGGCGGTCACGGTCCGGCCCCCGCTCCGGCCGCGGGTGGGCCGGTCACGGTCGCCCCGGCGCCGGCGGCGGCCGGCACGGTCGGCGCGGTCGGCGCCGGGCTGACCGCGGGCTGGCTGCCCACGGTGATGGTCAGGTCCGCGGCCTGGCTGGCGGCCAGCACGATGGTGGCCGAGCCGATCGCGCCCTGGGAGGCGCTGCGCACCTCGAGCACGTACGCCTGCGGGGCGTCGACCTCGGCGAAGGTGTAGCGGCCGGCCGCGTCGGTGGTCGCCCGCTGGCTGACCTGCGCCGGGTACTCGGACGCCTTGAACAGGCTGACCTCCAGGCCCGGTTGCGGCCCGGCCTGCCGGTCGACGACCAGCCCGCTGATCGACGCCGGCGGGATCAGCAGCGGGTTCTGCACGAGCGCCTGACCCGCGGCCACGGTGACGATGACGCTGGTCGGGCTGGTGCCGCGACGGCTGACCGACAGCGTGTAGGTGCCCGGCACGACGCCGCCGACCCGGTACGAGCCGAGCGCGCCGGCGGGCTCGGACGCGCTGGTCACGGTGTAGGTGTTGGAACCGGAGGTCAGGGTGACGGTCGCCTCGCCGGCCGGCGCGGTGCTGCCGTCGGCCGACCGCTGGCTGACCACCCCGGAGATCTGGGCGAACGCCGACGTCATCGCCACGGTGATGGGGCCGGCCCCGGAGGACGGCGCGCCGGTGGCGTCGAGGTTGACCGCCAGGGTCTGGGACTGCAGGTCCGACCGGCTGAACGTCAGGGTGTAGGCCCCGGGGATGGGCAGGCCGGCGATCGTCCACGCGCCGGGGGTGCCGGCGCTCTGGGTGATCGTGGTGACGTCGGTGGCACCGCCGCTGACGGTGACCGTCACGCCGGCGGCCGGCGCGTTGTCCGGCAGGGTGGTGACCGAGCCGGACAGGGATCCGGCGGATCGGGCCAGGGTCAGCTGGACCCCGGTCAGCTTCTGCCCGTCGGTCAGCACCACCGAGGTCGTCTGGGTGGTGAACCCCGGCGAGGTGACCGTCACCGTGTAGGTCGCCGGGGTGACCAGCCCGCGCAGGGTGAACCCGCCGGGCTGCCCCTCGGTGAGCGAGACCGTCTGCACCGTGCTGGTGCCGCTGGTCGCGGTGATCACCGCCCCGCCGAGCGGCCCGTCCGGACCGGTCACCGTGCCACTGATCAGCCCGTCGCCGGTGCGCAACCGCAGCTGGATGTCGCCGCGGACCTCGCCCCCGGACAGGTCGATGCGCTGGGTGTCGGTGGCGAACCCCGGTTTGCTCAGCACCAGGTCGTACACGGCCGGGGACGGCACGTCGGACAGGTCGAACCGGCCGTCCGAGCCGATCGGCACGGTGGTCAGCACGGCTCCCGCCGGCGCGCCGGCCGGGGGCGCCTCGGCGGCGGTCGCCGCGGCCACCGCCGGCTCGCTGGGCAGCAGGTCCACCGGAACCTGGACGGTCAGCACGGCCCCGGCGACGTCGGTCCCGGCGACCTGACCCGAGACCGTCGCCGGCAGGCCGCCCAGGTTGACGTCCAGGTTGGTGATCTGCTGGCCGACCTGCACCGTCACCTCGGTCGCGTCGGACGCCGACAGGGCGTTGGCGTACCAGATCTCGGCGAACCCGGCGCCCTGCACCCGGAACTTGTAGCTGCCGGCCGGCAGGCTGTCGATCGCCCACGTGCCGTCGTCGCCGGTGGCCGTGTTGGTGACCGGTGTGGTCACGTCCTGGCTGGTGAACAGCTCGATCGAGACGCCGGCGATGGGCTGCCCGTTGAGCAGCTGGCGCACCGTCCCACCCAGCGTCGACGTGCCGGATGGGGTCCCGGAGTTCCGCGCGGCCGCCACCTGGATGGCCAGGTCGCGGTCGGCGGCGGACTGGCCGACCAGCGCCGAGAGCGCGATCGTGATGACGGTCGCGAACACGGTGGCGGCCAGCAGCAGCGAGATCAGGGACAGGACCCCGCGGGACAGCCGGGGCTTCTGCAGCAGGGTGCCGGTGGCGACCGGGTCGGGCGGGGGTGCCGGCACCTCCCCCGGCAGCCCACCCGCCCCCGCGTCCGCCACCGGGTCCGCGGCCCCGCCCGCGCCGGCCCCGCCCCCGCCCCCGGCCCCGCCCGGGATCGACACGTCGGTCGGCAGCTTCGGGACGGCCGGGGTCGGGATCTTCGGCGTCGCGATGGTCGGCAGCGCCGGCGCCTTCAGACCGGGGATCGCCGGCCCACCCGGGATCTTCGGGGCGGCCGGCATCTTCGGCGAGGCCGGGATCTTCGGCGCGGCCGGCAGCCCACCCCCCGCCCCGCCGCCCGGCAGCGGCGCCGTGGGCAGCTTGATCTTCTTGGGCAGCAGCTCGGTCGGCAGCCAGCCGCGCCGCCGCCGCACCGCCGGAGGGGCCGACCCGGGCGGCAGCAGGAGCACGTCGAAGGCCCGGACCACCGGCTGGCCGAACCACCGGCGGGGGCCGGCCGCCTTCAGATCGGCGATGGCCTGGTCACCGGGAGCGAGCGTGACCACCGGCGGGTCGAACTCGAACCACATCGCGTCCTCGGCGTCGCGGCCGGCGAGCTCGCTGGTCACGGTCGTGTTGCCGGTGTTGTGCAGCAGCACCCCGAACATGCCGTGCCCGCAGGCGATCACGGTCATCGGCGTCAGCTGGACGTCCAGCTCCTCGGCCGCCGGCACCAGCAGCTCGAGCTCGTTGATCGCGATGTCGTGCGGCGGGGTGACCTCCCGCACCTGGACGGCCATCCGCCGCTCCCCGGCGGCCACCCCGGCCGGCACCGCGACCGTCGCCGTCACCGTCTGCGACTCGTCCGGGAACAACGACAGGGTGTCGGTCTGCAGGCTCACCCAGGACGGGTCCGCGCCGAGCACCCGCAGCTGGTAGCCGCCGATCAGGGTGCCGGTGTTGTGCACGGTGATCAGCACCTCGACGGTGCCGTCGGCCGCACCGCCGACCGGACCGGCGGCGCCGGGAACGGCGGCGCCGGCCGCGCCCAGCTCGACCCGGTCGGGCGTCACGAACACCCGCATGGTCAGCCCCCCGCCCCGGGGACGGTGGCCGGATCCGGCGGCAGCGTGAAGTCGGCCGTGGCCCGGCCGCCGGCCGTCACCCCGACCAGCACCGTGCGCGGCAGGGTGGTCGGCCCCTGCGCGGTGATGGTGTAGTCGCCGACGGGCAGGCCGGCGATGACGTAGCTGCCGGCCGCGGACCCGGCCGACGCCGACGAGGAGGTGACCGGCCAGGTCCGCTTGCCGTCGGTGGCGGTGACCGTGGCCCCGGCGATCGGGGCGCCCGACGGGTCGGTCACGGTGCCGGAGATCCGGCCGAGCGAATCGCTCATCGTGACGGTCAGCGGGGTCCCGCCCGGCTGGACCGGCACGGTGGTGTCGGCGAAGCCCGGCTTGCTGAACGTCAGGGTCAGGGTGCCGCCGGCGGGCAGGCCGGCGACGGTGAATGCGCCGACGGTCCCCGCGGTCAGCGTGCTCGTCGTCGGCGGGTTGGCCATGCCGCCGACGGTGACGGTCGCCCCGCCGACCCCGGCCCCGGTCGCGTCGACCAGCTGCCCGGTGATCTGACCGGTGCCGGAGGCCAGGGTGACGGCCAGATCGGTGCGTTGCTGGCCCGGCCCGAGGTCGATGACCTCGGTGGTCGAGCCGAATCCGGGCCCGGAGATGGTCAGCACGTAGGTGGCCGGGGTGGGCAGGCTGCCCAGGACGAACCGGCCGACGTCGCCGGTGGTCGGGGTGCCCGAGCTGATCGTGGTGCCGCCGACCGTGGTGCTGACGGTGATGCCGCCGACCGGCGCACCGGCCGCCGACACGACGCCGGAGATCACCCCGGGCCCGGCGGTGAGCAGCACCGACGGTTGCAGCCGCTGCGCGCCGCCGTCGACCTGGGTCGAGATGACGGTGGGCTGGTACCCGGCGGCGGCGAAGCTGAGCTGGTACTCGGCCGGGGCCGGCAGGTCGGGCAGGGTGTAGCCGTTGGCCCCGTCCGTGGTGGTGCTGGCGATGTCCTGCCCGGCCCGCGGGCCGGCGACGGCGCGGGCGGTGACCGTGGTGGTGACCGGCTGCAGGATGTCCCCCGGGTCGACCGAGCCGGTGATGGTGGCCGGCTTGCCGGTGACCGTGACGTCGATGCCCGCGGTGACCTCCGCCGAGGCGGCGGTGACCGGGGTGGCGGCGGCCTGGTCCGGGGTGCCGGGGTAGAACACCGGGTCGAACCCGTCGGCGCTGAACCGCAGCAGGTAGCCGCCCGGGAACAGTCCGGCCACCTGGAACGAGCCGTCGGCCTGGGTGGCCGCCGAGCTGGCCGTGTCGAACGTACCGTCGGCCCGCGGCCGGAGCGCCTCGACCAGGATCCGGCCGACCGGCCCGCCGTCGCTGGCGGCGACCACGGTCCCGGCGATCGTGCCGCCCAATCCCGACGGCAGGCTGCCGTCCTTGGGCAGGGCACCGGCCGGCGCGGCGGCGTCGGCCTGCCGGTCGGTGGCCGCCTGCAGCGCGATGTCGGTCGGGAAGAACGAGGCCGGTGCCGACTTGGTGACCGGGTCGGTCGCGAACACCTGCCGCAGCCCGAACAGGAAGATCGCCGCCCAGACGGCGACGATCGCCACCAGGATGAACGCGGTGAGCATGCCGCGGGTGATCCACGGCCGCTGCCGCAGGATCAGCGGGCAGCTCTGCGCCGGCAGCTCCGGCTCGGCCAGCTCGGGCGCGACCAGCTCGGGGCCGTGCTGGGCAGCGTGCGGCCCGGGACCGGCCGGCCCGGAGACCGCCGATGCCTGGACCGGGGGTCCGGGGGGCACCGGCCAGGAGCCGGCCGGGGCCGGTCCGTCCGGATGGGCGGCGAGCTCGTCGTCGACCTGGGCGGCCGCCGCGTCGGCCGGCGCGGCGGTCACCGTCACCGTGACCGGGCGGTCCACCTCCGAGCCGAAGATCATCCGCGGACCGCGGGCCTCGACCAGCACCTCCCCGCTGCGTCCCGCCTCCAAGCGCAGCCGTTCGGGCATCACCCGCGGGGTCACCACCCGCTCCGGGTCGGCGGCGGCCAGGCTGACCGTCAGCGGAACGTTGCCGGCGTTGGTGACGGCCAGCACGAACCGGCCCGTGCGGTGCGCCCGCACCACCTCGGGCCGCGCGGCCAGCCGGAAGTCCGGCCGGGTCGGCACCAGCAGGTCGAGATCGACGTACTCGGCCGCCACCTCGTCCTGCCGGGAGAACACCTCGACGGTCAGCGGATGTCGCCCGGCCGGGTAGGCGGTCGGCAGCTCCAGGCTGAGCGTCAACCGTCCGGCCGAGTCCGGGAACAGGGCCAGCACCGGCGGGTGGGTGGTGACGTGGCCCCCGTCCAACCCGATCACCCGGGCGGTGATGCCGTCGATCACCGACCCGGTGTTGACCACGTCGACGTCGACGTCCGCGGTCGACCCCGGGGCCAGGTCGACCAGCGTGCTGCCGGTGGTCACGCGCACGGGTCAGCCCGGTCCGGGGGTGTGCCGGGCCGCGGCGGACCGGCCGTTCTCGCCGGCGCCGGGCGGGGCGCCGGGCGGCACGCGGTCGGGGGTGCTCCCCGATGCGCCCCCGTCGGCGGGCATCCGGCCGACCAGGGCGCGGATCCGCTCGACCCGCGGCGGCAGGTCGGCGAACGCCGGGGCGTCCGCGGCGCTGGTCACGATCAGCTCGAACGAGGGCTTGATCGCGCCACCGACCGTCGTCCACACGTCCTTGGCCCGGCTGTTGTCGTACGGCTCGACCGTCAGCTGGACGCCCGACGGCAGCGGCACGGCCAGATGCTCGGGCGGCAATGCGGACGCCTGGACCAGGCAGGCCAGCGCGTCGCCGAGCAGCTGGTGCTCGTCCCGCACCACCCCGGCCCAGGCCGAGACCAGGTAGTGCAGCTCCAGCATGGGAATGGGCCGGCGGCGCTGAGCCCGGCCGTTGACCTCACGGTCGACCGACGGCCGCGGCTGCTGGGGGGACCGGCCGATGCCGAACAGGAACAGGTTCACCGTGATCCGGCTCAACTGGGCCGACCACGTGCCCGACGGCGGGTCGAACGACACGTCGCCGACCGCCTCGGGCAGCGGCAGTTCCGCGCGCAGGAACGACTCGAGCCCGGCGTCGATGGTGGGAACGATCATGTGCGGTCGCGACCGGTCGCCGTGGACCCGGGATGTCCCGGCTGCTGCGGGTGAGTCGTCATCGGGCCCCCCGGAACTCGATCCAGCCGTCGCGGGTGCACCGGCCGGTCGGGTGGGGCGTGCGGGCACGCCGGTGGCCGGTGACGCGTCGAGCCCATCACCGGGGCCGGTCCCGGGCATCGGGCGATCGCCCTATGTTGGTCGGGCCGGCCCCTCGGCAGCCCCACCGCAGCTCCGTGGGCCGTCCCACCCGGCCGCTCCGGGTGCCGTGCCCGGGCTGCTCCGGGTGCCGTGCCCGGGCTGCTCCGGGTGCCGTGCCCGGGCTGCGCTGATCCAACACCCACAAAACCGCCCACAACGGACA
>NZ_JBMDXT010000124.1:0-7334 GCF_048594475.1 Nakamurella sp.
CGGTCGCGGCGGACGTCGCAACCACCGCGGACGACGGCGTCGTCGCCGCCGCCGTCGAGCCGGTCGACGAGCCGGGGCCGGTCGTGGTCGGGCCGGAGCCGGCGGGCAGGTAGGTCGGACCCGGCTCGACCTCGCCGCTGACGACCACCGTGATCAGGAAGGTCGTCGACGCCGGTTCCTGCTCGTGCCGGTCCGCGTTCACCCGCAGGAAGTAGTCGCCGTCCAACGCGAAGTCACGTTGGTCGGTGCCGAAGCGATTGGTGTACCGGACCGGATAGTCGGTCGATGCCGCGAACGGGTCGTCGGCGGCCGAGTCCCTGAACCAGAACTTGCCGCTGGTGTCCTCCGATCGGGTCACCTGGGCGCGCACCGGGTTGAACGTGTCGACCCACACCGTCGATCCGACGTAGCCCAGCGATGGCTGCGCGGGTCCGACCTCGGTGATCAGGTAGCTCATGCGCTGTCCCCACGCCAGCGGAACCCGGAAGTAGCGGCTCTCCCCGGTGATCAGGGTGTCGGTGACGGTTGTCCCGCTCGTCAGCACCGGCGCGTCGTTGAAGCTGCTGCCGCCGGGGAGGGCCGTCGGCGTGCCGTGGACGGGGGCGGGCAGCAGATCGCCCTTGGTGGCTTGCGGGAGCAGGCCGGCCGTGTCGGCGGGTGGCTCCATCCGGACCACGATCTCCATCGCCATCGGCTGGTCGGCCCAGGCCTTGCCGATCCGGGCGACCCGCAGGATCGCCACGCCGTCGGTGGGGCACGTGGAGGGGGCCTTCGGGTCGCCGAAGGTGGGTCCGTCGAGCACCGCGGTCGGCGCCTTGTTCTGGGATCCGGTCAACACGTTGAATCCGCGCTCGCTCCGGCAGTCCTTCAGATCCGTCCGCAGCAGGTCCAGGTCGACTCCGACGATGTCGGTGCTGCCGACGTTGTCGTCGGGCGGCACGAGCGTTGCCGAGATGTACGAGCGCATGCCGGCCTGTACGGGGACGGTGTAGTACTTCGTGGTCCCGGTCGAGCCCGAGTCTCCGGTGCCGCCCACCGCGAAGGTGTCGACGTACTGACCGGGAGTGAGCAGCGGCGCCTGCGGCGAGGCCTGGTCGGCCCCGGTCACCGGGGTGCCGGCGGTGGTGTAGCCGGTGATCGCGACGTCCACCTTGGCCTGCAGCGCCTGCGCCAGTCCCACGCCGTCCCCGGCGTCGCTGTACGTGCCGCCGGTCGCCTCCGCGACGCAGCTGAGCTGGTTCCGAGCCGTGGCGTCGACCTTGAACCCGACGGTGTGCACGGTCAGGTCGACCCCCTGCCCGTGCAGGTCGCGGGCGACGTCGCACGGTGCGGGCGGCGCGCAGGTGTCCTCGCCGTCGGAGACCAGGACGATGCTGCGCGGACCCTCGTTCGGCAGCGCGTCGGCTGCGGCGTTCAGGGCGGTGCCGATGGGCGTGTACCCGGACGCGCCGATGCCGGCGACCTGCGCGGTCAGCGCGGCGGGGTCGAGCGGGCCGACGGGCACCAGGGTCCGGACGTCCTGGCAGCCGGCCGCCTTGTCGGTGTCGGCGCTGCCGGTGCCCGTGCCGTAGACCATCAGCCCGACCTGCGCGTCGGCCGGCAGGGAGGCGACGAGGTCGGTGACGGCCGCCTTGGCCGCGTCGATGCGCGGACCCGGGGCGTCGTCCTGGTTCATCGACCCGGAGGCGTCGAGCACGATCATCACCGGGACCGGCGCGGTCGCCGGCGCGGTCGCCGGGGCGAGGGCGGACGCTGCGGCGGCGATCGGCGACGATGCGGCTGCCGCCGACGGGACGAACGGGAGCGCGGCCAGCAGCGTCGCCCCGACCAGGGCGCCGGCGCGGGCGGACGCCCGTGCGGCGGCCCGGTGGCGGGTGGGAAGGCGTCGTGACACGGGGTCCTCCGTCCGATATCTTTGCAGTAGCAAACCCTACGTTTGCATATGCAAATCCTAGATGCAAGTCCGGAAGGGGTGCCGTGTCCGTGCCCGCGCGCTCACCCGCTGAATCCGCCGACCGACCGGGCGACCGATCCGCCGACCGTCCGGCGCCGGACGGACCCACCGTCACCCGGCAGGTCGACCTGTACGGGCTGAGCTGGTCGGACCGGCTGCACCGGGTGATGGCGGCCTACCGGCTGACCCAGGCCCGGCTGGCCGCCGTGATCGGGCTCAGCGCGCCGATGGTCAGCCAGCTGATCAGCGGGCAGCGGGTGAAGATCAGCAATCCGGCGGTCTACGCGCGGGTGGTGCGGCTGGAGGAGCTGGCCGGCTCGCCCGGTGTGCGGGCCGGCGATCCGGCCGAGATCGCCCGCGTGCTGGCCGAAGTCACGGCCGCGACGCCGACGCTGACCACCGTCGCGGTGCCGGTCACGCCGGCCGGGCGGGGGGAGCGGGAGCAGGTCGTCCGCTACCTGGCCGGCCTGGCCCCCCCGCCGGCGTTGCGGCTCGCGGCGGCCGCCGTGCCGGGCACCGGGCTGGCGGACCTGCTCGCCGAGGCGGCGGCGGTCGATCCTGCGGGCCGCCCGACCTGACCGGCGGGGGTCCGACCACCTCTACGGAAGGTAGCCGCGCGGTGACCGTAAGCTTCCGCGTGTCGACCGCCGCCCCGAGCGTTCCCGTCGCAGCGAGCGACGCGCCCGACGGGTGAGCGGCCGGGAAGGCGAGCGTGCCAGATGGTGTCAGCCGGGTCGGCGCAGCGGTGGCGCAGCGGGGTGGTGCTGGTCGCCGGGGCGCTGGTGTTCGGCGGCCTGTCGGTGACCCCGGCCCTGGCCGGCACCGGCGCGGCGGTCGCGTCGCCGGTGGGCGTCCGGTCGGCGGCGGACAGCAGTCCCGACACCGGTCCGGACGGCGGGGTGCCGTCCGCGGCGCCGGACCCCGACCCTGATGGCGACCCCGCCCCCGACCCGGCAGCCGCGACCTCCACCGGCTCCGCGGCCGACCCGGCCGTGGATGCGGTGAGCACCGCCGCGCCGACCGACCCGCCCGCACCGGCCGATACCCCGGCCCCGGCCGAGGTCTCACCCCCCACCGAGTCCATCGCGCCGACGGCGGAACCGGTCCCGACGCCGTCGCCGGTGCCGATCACCGCCCGGCTCGTCGCCTGGGGCGGCAACGGGTACGGCCAGCTCGCGGTGCCCGCGCTGCCCGCGGGGACGAGCGTAACCGCCATCGCCGCGGGCGCCTATCACAACCTGGCGGTCACCGACGGCGGACAGGTGGTCGGCTGGGGTTTCGATTGGTTCGGGCAGGCGAGTGCGCCGCCGGTGCCGCCCGGTGAACGGATCGTGTCCGTTTCGGCGGGCGGGTACCACAGCCTTGCCCTGACCGACGCCGGGCGGGTGCTGGCCTGGGGCGACAACCGGTACGGGCAGACGGATGTGCCGCCGACGCCGGACGGTGCCACCGTCGTCGCCGTCGCCGCCGGCCAGTCCTTCAGCCTGGCGCTGACCGACGCCGGCCGCGTCCTGGTCTGGGGCGAGAACCGGGGCGGGCTGGGGACGCCACCGATCGCACCGGCGGGCAGCACGATCGTCGCGATCGCGGCCGGATCCACCTACGCGCTCGCGCTGACGGATCGGGGCCAGGTGCTGGTGTGGGGCGGTCCCTGCGCCATGCGGCTCGGGGTGCCGGCCGCGCCGGCCGGCAGCCGGGTGGTGGCGGTGGCCGCCGGGGGGTCACACGCGCTGGCCCTGACCGACCAGGGCCGCGTCCTGGCCTGGGGCCAGAACGGGTTCGGGCAGCTCGCGGTGCCTCCGGCGCCGGCCGGCGACCGGGTCACCGCGATCTCCGCCGGCACGTACCACGGCCTGGCCCTGACCGAGCAGGGCCGGCTGCTGGCCTGGGGGTGGAACCGCGACCGGCAGGCCGCGGTGCCGGACGGGGCGGGCGACCCCGCCGGGGCGGGCGGGCCGGTGCGCCTCATCGCGGCCGGCGGCTTCCACAACCTGGTCCTGACCTGACCTGACCTGACCCGACCCGACTTGACCTGACACGACCCGACTTGACGGTGCCGGCCGCCCGAGGGTCGACCCGGACTGCCCGCACCGAACCCTGCGGACCCGCACCGAACCCTGCTGACCCGCACCGAACCCTGCCGACCCGCACCGAACCCTGTCGACCGGACCGTTCGCCGCCGACCGAGCCGGGCCGAGCCGGGCCGGGCGGGCCGGGCGACGGGGTCGTCCGGCCCGCGGGCGGGCGGTACCGTCGAACGCGTGGGGGCAGAGGAATGGGCGCGGGCGGTGCACGCGTCGGTACCGGTGAGACGGCGGCGGCCCGGTGGCGCATTCCTGCTGCTCGCCGTGGTCGGCCTGGTGACGGCCGTGGTCGTGGTGGCCCTGGCCGTCGGCCGGAGTGACGCGACCGCGAGCACCCCGGCGGCCGATGTGCTCGGCCGGCCCGCACCGCCGTCGCCGACCGCCCCGGTGTTCGACGTCGGGCCGATGCCCAGCTTCCGTACGTCGTGGGACGTCGTGCCGCCCGCCGCGGGTGCCGGCGCGCCGGCCACCGGGGACGTCATGGCGCCGTACGGGCCCGGCGCCGGCGCCGGCGTCACGCTGCGCGGCTTCGACCCGGGCAACCTGATCTCCGACCAGGTCTTCTACGACGCCTCCGCGATGTCCGAGCAGCAGATCCGCAGCTTCATCGCCCTCCAGGGCGCCGCCTGCACCGGGGAGCTGTGCCTGGCGTCGCGCACCTGGACGCTGGACCCGGCGGCGGCCGACGCCTACTGCGCCGCCTACCCGGGCGGGACCGGGCTCGACACCGCGGCGATCCTGGCCCAGGTCTCGACCGCCTGCGGGATCAACCCCCAGGTCATGCTGGTGACGTTGCAGAAGGAGTCGAGCCTGCTCGACCGGCCGACGCCGACCGAGGCGAACTACGACGCCGCGTTCGGCTGGCACTGCCCCGACGTGGACGGTGCCGCGGCCTGCGACCCGGCCTACCGCGGCTTTCCCGTCCAGGCCGCCGGCATGGCGAAACAGTGGTCCCGGTACCGGGTCTCGCCGGAGAACTACTCCTACCGCAGCGGCCGGACGTACCAGATCGCCTGGGACGTCGACCCGCAGTGCGGCGCGGCGCCGGTCACCATGCGCAACACGGCGACCGCATCGCTGTACAACTACACGCCCTACCAGCCCAACGCCGCCTCGCTCGCCGCCTACCCGGGGGAGGGTGACCAGTGCTCGTCCTACGGCATCCGCAACTTCTGGTTCCTGTTCCAGGGGTACTTCGGTCCGGGCGCCGTCGTCGGGACGCCCTGAGGGCCGGGCCGTTCGCCCGGGCCGCCGATCGGGCCCGGAGACGCGGGAGCGGGCGGAGCCGATCGGCTCCGCCCGCTCCCGCGCACGGACGTGGTCCCGGCCTCAGACCCGGCGGAACATCAAGGCGCGCTTGACCTCCTGGATCGCCTTGGTGACCTGGATACCCCGGGGGCAGGCGTCGGTGCAGTTGAAGGTGGTGCGGCAGCGCCACACGCCCTCGGCGTCGGACAGGATCTCCAGCCGCTCCTGGGCACCCTCGTCCCGGGAGTCGAAGATGAAGCGGTGGGCGTTGACGATGGCCGCCGGGCCCACGTAGGCGTCCTCCGACCAGTAGACCGGGCACGAGGTGGTGCAGCACGCGCACAGGATGCACTTGGTGGTGTCGTCGAACCGGTCGCGGTCCTTGGACGACTGCACGTACTCGCGGGTCGGCTGGTTGCCGTAGGTGATCAGGAACGGCTTGACCGCCCGGTAGGCGTCGAAGAACGGCTCCATGTCGACGATCAGGTCCTTGAGCAGCGGCAGGCCCTTGATCGGCTCGATCGTGACCTCGTTGCGCTTGTCCCCGATGAGGTCCTTGACCAGCACCTTGCAGCCCAGCCGGTTGCGGCCGTTGATCCGCATGGCGTCGGACCCGCACACGCCGTGCGCGCACGAGCGGCGGAAGGTCAGGGTGCCGTCGACGTACCACTTGATGTAGTGCAGCACGTTGAGCAGCCGGTCACCGGGCTGCGCCGGTACCCGGTAGGACTCCATGTGCGGGGCGTCGTCCAGCTCGGGGTTGTAGCGCTGGATGGTGACGGTGAGCATCACCGCGCCGTCCGGGATGGGCGGCAGGTCGGCCCGGTCGGCCGAACCCGCGTCGGCCTTCTGGAGGCTGGTCGTCATCAGTACTTGCGCTCCATCGGCTGGTAGCGGGTCTGGACCACCGGCTTGTAGTCCAGGCGGATGTCGGCGGTCAGCTCCAGGCCCTGCTTGTAGGCCATCGTGTGTCGCATCCAGTTGGCGTCGTCGCGGTTCGGGTAGTCCTCGCGGGCGTGGCCGCCGCGGGACTCCTGCCGCACCAGCGCGCCGACGACCAGCACCTCGGCCAGTTCGAGCAGGAAGCCCAGCTCGATGGCCTCGAGCAGATCGGTGTTGTACCGCTGGCCCTTGTCCTGGATCGACACCCGGGCGTAGCGCTCCTTGAGCAGCCGGACGTCACCCAGCGCCTCCTTGAGCGTGGCCTCGGTCCGGTAGACGGCCGCGTTCAGGTCCATCGTGTTCTGCAGCGCGGTGCGGATCTCGGCGACCCGCTCCTTGCCGGTGGACTCGCGCAGCTTGGTGACCATCTCCACCACGGTGGCCTCGGGATCGTCCGGGACCTGGACGAACTCGGCCGTCGCGGCGTGCTCGGCGGCGGCGATGCCGGCCCGCCGGCCGAAGACGTTGATGTCCAGCAGCGAGTTGGTGCCCAGCCGGTTGGAGCCGTGCACCGACACGCACGCGCACTCGCCCGCCGCGTAGAGCCCGGGCACGATGTCGGTGTTGTTGCGCAGCACCTGGCCGGTGATGTTGGTCGGGATGCCGCCCATCACGTAGTGGCAGGTCGGGAACACCGGCACCGGCTCGTCGAGCGGCTCGACACCCAGGTAGGTGCGCGAGAACTCGGCGATGTCGGGCAGTTTCGTCTCCAGCACCTCGGCCCCGAGGTGGGTGACGTCCAGCAGCACGTAATCCTTGTTCGGCCCGGCGCCGCGACCCTCGCGGACCTCCATCACCATCGACCGGGCGACGATGTCGCGCGGCGCGAGGTCCTTGATGGTCGGGGCGTACCGCTCCATGAACCGCTCGCCGTCGGCGTTGCGCAGGATGCCGCCCTCGCCCCGGACCGCCTCGGAGATCAGGATGCCCAGGCCGGCCAGACCCGTCGGGTGGAACTGGAAGAACTCCATGTCCTCCAGCGGCAGGCCCTTGCGGAAGACGATGCCCAGCCCGTCGCCGGTCAGGGTGTGCGCGTTGGAGGTCGTCTTGAAGATCTTGCCGGCGCCGCCGGTGGCCAGCACCACCGACTTGGCCTGGAAGACATG
>NZ_JBMDXT010000125.1:0-4667 GCF_048594475.1 Nakamurella sp.
GACGCGCCCCGGACCCTGGCCGTCGAGCTGGCCCACGCCGCGCCGCGGTCGGCGCTGGAGCGGCTGATCCCGCGGAGCGTCCGGCCGGCCTGGTGGCGCTGAGCGACCGGTCGGCCTGGTCGCGCTGTGCGATCGGCCGGCGGCCGGGGTGGTCGACGGGCTGCGTGCGGGACGCGGTTCGGGCGGTCGAACCCCCGGGCACCGGCCCCGTCCGGGTCAGGCGGGTCGGGACAGCGGCGGCGCGAACCGGCGTGGGCCGGCACCCGTCGCGGCGCGCAGGACCGTGCCGATGCCAGTGCCGGTGCCGGTGCCGGTGCCGGTGCCGAGGAGCCTTCGGACATGACGACGCCGCGACCCCTGCGGGCCGCGGCGTCGTGGTGCTGGGTCTACTGGTTCGGCTCGTCGAAACGCCGCCGGAACCGTTCCTCCATGCGATTGCCGAGGGACGGGCCGGACTTGTCCGCGCTCTTGCTGTCCATGCCCTTCGCGGCCCGCGCACCGGGCTGGCCGAAGACGAAGAGGCCGACGGCGGCGACCATCGTCAGGAAGCCGAGAACACTGACGATCACGCCGACGGCGAGCAAGCTCTGGGTCGCAATCACGCCGACAACCAACGCGACGAGACCGGCAACGAACAGGCACCCCGCGACGATGGGGCGGCGACGCCGAATCCGACTCACATTCACACTTGTTGCGAACTTGGGGTCGTCTTCGTAGAGCGCGCGCTCGATCTCGTCAAGCATCCGCTGTTCGTGCTCGGAGAGCGGCATAGGTCCCTCCTCCGGCACCTGGCCACCGAAAAGTGTGGTCACATCCTACGGCCGCCAGCTGACGACCTGAGACCAGGATACGAGCCGCAGAGGCAGACCACTAGCGTGCTGCGCAATCTCCCACGCCAATCACCCTGATGTGACCAGAGTCACCCGGTTCGTCATCGGTGCGGTGTCGAACCGCGGCGGGTGATTGCGCCACGTCCGTCCGAAGCGGGCGCGCCGGTACCCCCGACGGTCCGCCCCGGCGGCCGGGAGGCGGCGGCCTCCCGGTCCGGCCCGCGGTCGAAGCCGGCCGCCGTCGACGGGGCCGCCGCGAGCGCGGCCAGGGTGACGGCGACGGCCGGTCGCGGCGCCGTCCCCGACCGGACGACGGCGGAGATGGACCGCCGCACCGCCGGTTCCAGGGCGGTGCTGCGGACCCGGTAGCGGGTCTCGACCGCGAGCGCCGGCAGCACCGTCACCGCCGCACCCGCCTCCACCTGCTGCAGCATCAGCCCGTGGCTGCGGTAGCGAGCCACCACCCGGGGTTCGAACCCGGACTGCCGGCACAGCCCGAGGACCAGCTCGGACAAATAGGTCCGGGGGGCGTCCAGCACCCACGGCGCGCCGGCCAGCGCGGCCAGGTCGGCCGGCGCGGGGGCCGGCTCGGCGACGACGGTGACCAGCCGGTCGGTGCCCAGCGGGACGGTGACGACCTGCGGACCTCGCGGGGGCGCCGCCCCGACGTCGGCGACCACGGCCAGATCGCACTCGCCGCGCAGCAACGCCGGCACCGATTCGTCGGGCTCGGCCTCGACGGTCACCGGCTCCAGGCCGGGATGGGACGCCGCCAGCCCGCTCAGCGCGGGGATCACGAATGCGGCCAGCGCGCTGGGAAACGCGGCCACCCGGACCGGCCCGACCGGCGCCTCGCCCCGGCCGGCGAGGTCCCGTTCGGCGATCTCGATGCGGTCGAGGATGTCCCGGGCATGGTCGACCAGCCGGAGTCCGGCCGGGGTGAGGCTGAGCCGCCGGCCGTGCCGATCCAGCAGGGCGGCACGCGCCTCCCGCTCGAGCACCGCGAGTTGCTGCGACACCGCCGACGGGCTCATCGACAGGTCGGCGGCGACCGCGCGCACGGTCCCCCGGTCGGCCAAGTGGGTCAGCAGCCGCAGCCGCCAGGGATCGAGGGACACCGGCCTATTGTGCGGCTTTTCCGCACAGCCAATCCGGAATTGTGCGATGGACGTGTCCAGGGCGGTCCTCGTACGGTGACGCCATGACGATGACCGCCGGCCGCCCGGCCTCCGATCCCGCCGCCGACCCCGACGCGGCGCGATCCGCCGAGCGCTTCTGGGCGGACGCGGACCGCCACCTGATCCGGTACGGCGGCGGGTTCAGCCCGGAGATCATCGCCCGGGCGCAGGGCAGCTGGTTGGTGACCGAGAGCGGCCGCCGGGTGCTCGATTTCACCTCCGGCCAGATGAGCGCCATCCTCGGGCACTCCCATCCGGAGATCGTCGCCACCGTGCAGCACGGCGTGGCGACCCTGGACCACCTGTTCAGCGGCATGCTTTCCCGGCCGGTGGTCGACCTGGCCCGCCGGCTGGCCGGCACCCTGCCCGATCCGTTGGAGAAGGTGCTGCTGCTGACCACGGGGGCGGAGTCGAACGAGGCCGCGCTGCGCATGGCCAAGCTGGTCACCGGCCGGTTCGAGACGGTCTCGTTCAGCGGGTCCTGGCACGGCATGACCGCGGGAGCGGCGGCCGCGACCTACAGTTCGGGCCGCTTCGGGTACGGGCCGGTCGCGCCGGGCAATTTCGCGATCCCGACCCCGCACGCCTACCGGCCCGACTTCGTGCTGCCCGACGGCTCGTTCGACTGGCGGCGCCAGCTCGACCATTCGTTCGCGCTGATCGACGCGCAGTCGGTGGGCAGCCTGGCCGCCTGCATCGTCGAGCCGATCCTCAGCTCGGCCGGCATCATCGACCCGCCGCCCGGCTACCTGGCCGCCCTGCAGGCCAAGTGCCGCGAGCGCGACATGCTGCTGATCCTGGACGAGGCGCAGACCGGTCTGTGCCGGACCGGCGACTGGTACGCCTTCGAACGCGACGGGGTCGTGCCCGACATCCTGACCCTGTCCAAGACCCTGGGCGCCGGGTTGCCGCTCGCCGCGATCGTGACGTCGGCGCAGATCGAGCAGACCGCCCGGGACCGCGGCTACCTGTTCTTCACCACCCACGTCTCCGACCCGCTCGTCGCCGCCGTCGGCAACACGGTGCTCGACGTGCTCGAGCGGGACCGGATGACCGAGGTCGTGGCGCAGCGCGGCGCCCAGCTGCGGGCCGGGCTGCTGGAGATCCAGCAGCGGCACGAGGTGGTCGGCGACGTCCGGGGCCGCGGGCTGCTGCAGGGCATCGAGCTGGTGCTGGACCGTCGCACCAAGGAAGGCTCGGACGCCCTCGGCGCCCAGGTCACGCAGCGGTGCCTGGACCTGGGCCTGCACATGAACGTCGTCCAGCTGCGCGGGATGGGCGGCACGTTCCGCATCGCCCCCCCGCTGACCAGCACCGCGCAGGAGATCGATCTGGGGCTGGAGATGCTGGATCAGGCCATCGGAGAGGTCGTCGCGACGTTCCCGGGGCTCGGCGGCCGCTGACCGCTCGGCGCGGGGCCCGGGGCTGCTCACGGCCCTGCGCTGATCGAACACCCGCCGAAACGGACCTTTCCGGCGCCGAAGTGGGACTTGGATCAGCGCACCCGGGTCGCGTCGGACGGATCAGACAGATCAGGCCGGGCGGCGGGCGACCACGTGCAGGTCGGCGGCGATGCGCAGCAATTCGGGGTGGACCGACGCCGCCGCCTCCAGCGCGGCCAGCTCGGCCTCGCCGCCGGGCGCGGCCTGCCGGGCGGCCCCGGAGACCAGCCCGGCGAGCACCCCGACCCCGGTCACCGACTGGACGGTCAGTCCGGCCGCCGTCAGCAGGGCGGTCACCGTGTCGACGTCCCACCGGCGGCGCAGCGGATCCGCCGGGCCGTTGCGTCCGTCGCCGTCCTGCAGCACCTGACGGGCCTGCTCGAACCGGCCGACCAGGGTCTGGCTGACGACCGCCCCGAGCCGGCCGGCGACCAGCACCGAGACGGCGCCGCCGGGCCGGACCGCGCCGACGACGCGGTCGAGCACCGTGGCCGGGTCGTCGACCTGCTCGAGCAGGTGGTGGCAGAGCACCAGGTCCGCCGACCCGGGGGCGACGACGGTATCCAGCCGGTCGGCGTCGGCCTGGATACCGGTGACCGCCGCGGCCACCCCGGCGTCCTCGGCCCGCCGGTGCAGGATCGCCAGCGCGTTCACCGACGAGTCGACGACGGTGACCGCGCAGCCCAGCAGGGCCAGCGGCACCGCGCGGGTCCCACTGCCCCCGCCGACGTCCACCACCTGCACCCGGGAGTCGGCCGGCGCGCCCGGACGGGCGGCCGCCGCGGCGAGCGCGGCGAGCGTCCGCTCGACCGGCTCGCCGGACATCGACCGGAGTTGCTCCACCATGCGCCTCCCGTTTCTGGTCCGGATCGCCTGGAAGCGTATCGGCGCGCGCGCCCGTTACCGGGGATGGGCACCCCGGGCCGGTACGGTTGGCCGGTGCTGGTTGCCAGTGTGCTGAGCCTCAAGGGTGGAGTCGGGAAGACCACGGTCACGCTGGGACTGGCCTCCGCGGCCGTGCACCGCGGCCTGGACACCCTGCTGGTCGATCTCGACCCCCAGATCAACGCGACCGCGACGGTCGCGCCCGACCTCGACGGTGCCGGGGACGGTCGACCCCGCCGGTCGGTCGCCGAGGTGCTCGACGACCCGTCGGCCAAGGTCATCGCCAAGGCGGTGCAACCGTCGGCCTGGGGCGCGCAGCTGCGGGTGCTGCC
>NZ_JBMDXT010000126.1:0-6505 GCF_048594475.1 Nakamurella sp.
CGCGTCGATCCTGGCCTTGATGGTCGGCGCGATCACCATCGCTGCCGGGGTGTTCCGCCTCGGATTCATCGCCGATCTGCTGTCCAAGCCGACCCAGATCGGCTACATGAACGGCCTGGCCCTGACGATCGTGATCGGGCAGCTGCCCAAGCTGTTCGGCTTCTCCGTGGACGGCGACGGCCTGATCGCCGAGGCCGCACTGTTCGCGCAGGGAGTGATCGACGGGCGCACCGTTCCGGCCGCGCTGGCCATCGGCGCGGGCAGCCTCGCGGTCATCCTGTTGCTCAAGCGGTTCGTCCCGCGGATCCCCGGCGTTCTGGTGGCCACGGTCCTGGCCATCGGCGCGGTGGTCCTGTTCGGGTTGGCCGACCGCGGGGTCAAACTGGTCGGCGTGCTGCCGGAGGGCTTCCCGCCCTTCACCATCCCGACGGTGCCCCTGGGCGACCTCGGCCTGCTGTTCGCCGGCGCCCTGGGGATCGCACTGGTCTCGCTGACCGACACGATCTCCACGGCCAGCGCGTTCGCCGGCCGCCGCGGCGAGGACGTCGACGGCAACCGGGAGATGATCGGCATCGGCGCCGCGAACGTGGCCGCCGGCTTCTTCCAGGGGTTCCCGGTCTCCACCAGCGGGTCGCGGACCGCGGTCGCCGAGCAGAACGGTGCCCGGTCCCAGGTCACCGGGCTGGTCGGGGCCGGCGCGGTCACGCTGATGCTCGTCTTCTTCCCCGGACTGCTGCGCAACCTGCCGCAGCCGACGCTGGCCGCCATCGTCATCGCGGCATCGGTCTCGCTGGCGGATCTGCCGGGTCTGCGGCGGCTGTGGCGGCAGCGCCGGTCCGACTTCGCGCTGGCGATGGCGGCGTTCCTCGGCGTGGCCCTGCTCGGCGTGCTGCCGGGCATCGCGATCGCCGTCGCGTTCTCCGTGCTGAACGTGTTCAGCCGGGTGTGGCGGCCGGACCGGGCCCAGCTCGGCAAGGTCGCCGGGCTGAAGGGCTACCACGACACCGGCAGCTACCCGGACGCCGCACTCTTGCCCGGACTGGTCCTCTACCGCTTCAGCGGTCCGCTGATCTTCGCCAACGCCAACACCTTCCGCGACGACCTGCGCCGGATCGCCGAGGCCACGCCGCGGCCGCGCTGGATCGTGGTGACCGCCGAACCGATCACCGATGTCGACACCACCGCGGCGGACATGCTCGCCGAACTCGATGAATGGCTCAATGCCCGCGGCGTCGACATGGTGTTCGCCGAGGTCAAGGATCCGGTCAAGGCCAAGATCGACCGCTACGAGCTGACCTCCCGCATCGAGCCGAGACACTTCTTCCCCACCATCGGGTCGGCGGTGGACGCGTACCGGGAGCAGTCCGGCACGGACTGGCCCACCGCCGGAGACCCAGCCGGGCCCTTCGCCTAGCGAGTGGTGCGGGTCGGTTTCCGAGCGAACTGCCACCGACGGCCGAGTCCGCTTCGGGTGCACCGATGGCTGCCTTCGCCGCGTACGCCGATGGCGAGATGGCAGGGCCGGCCGGATGGCGCCGGCCGGGATCCCGGGCGGGGTCGATCAGCCGTGCTGGACGACCTCGAACCCGTTTCGATCGGGGTCGGCGAAGCTGAACATGGGCGGCACACCGGGCCAGGCCAGCAGCTCGCCGACCTGTACGCCAGCCGCGGCCAGGGATTGGTGCAGCGCCGCCGCGTCCGCGGTGGTGAACCGGACACCGACCTCCCGGCCGGACGGGGTCGTCCCGGAGGCCGGGATCAGTGCGACCGACGTGCCGCCGCCGCTGGGTGCGACCTCGATCCACCGGCCACCGAGCTGCGGCAGCGGGACGTCCATCCGGACCTCGAAGCCGAGCGTTCCGACGTAGAACTCCAGGGCGTGGTCCTGGTCACTGACGGGCACTCCGATGGTGTGGATCCCATCGATCCGGCCGGCGCCGTGTACGCCGGAGTCCGTGGACGCGGCGGAGCCCGCCGGGGCGGGCTGGACAGGAGTGGTCATGTGGTCCTCCGAGGTGGGCTGATGGGCGGCGCCCGGTCGCACCGGTCACGCGAGGTCACCATGATCGACCGCCGGCGGGGACGAAACTGATCGCATGTCGACCCGTGAGCACCAGCCACCTTCCGGCGGCACCGCCCCGTGCGCGACCCCCGCCAACGTCATCCCCGCCGACGACGTCATCGCAGGCGCGACCCCCACCGGCCGCGCCAGTCCGAGCGGGCCGGCGTCGGCGGGCGACTGGCCGGCCGACCTTCCCCGGCCGATCCGGGAGGAGCCGTTGGACGGCGGATACATCGGCCGCACCACCCTGGCAACCCTCGCCGACGGTCGCGAGGTGGTCGTCAAACGGTGCCCCTACCCGGTCGATCAGGAGGCCGTCGGGCTGGCCGCGCTGCCCGCGGCCGGAGCCCCGGTGCCCGCCGTCCTCGGCGCGGCCGCGCACACACTGGTGCTGGAGCACGTCACCGGTGATCCGGACTGGGCCGGGCTGGGCCGCGCCGTCGCGCGGCTGCACCGGACGGTCGCCGATCGGTTCGGCTGGCCGACACCGAACTTCCACGGCCGGTTCCCGCAGGACAACACCTGGACCGACACCTGGCCCGCCTTCTACGTCGACCGACGGGTGCGGCCCCAGCTGGCGCGGGCCGACCTCCCCACCGAACTGCGCACCCGGATCGGCACGGCCTGTGACGGCCCCCTGCCGGAATTGCTGCGCCCGAACCCACCCGCCTCGCTCACCCACGGCGATCTGTGGCCGGGCAACATGATCGGCGGCCGGGCGTTGGTGGACCCGGCCGTCAGCCATGCCGATCGCGAACTGGATCTGGCCTACCTCAGCCTGTCGGACAGCCTGCCGGGCGAGTTCCTCTCGGCCTACGAGCGGGAGTACCCGGTCGATCCCGGCTTCCCCGAGCGCCGTCCGGCGCTGCTGCTGCACAAGCACCTGGTCAACGTGCGCCACTTCGGCGTACGGAGCCTGCCGCAGCTCTGGGCGCTGCTCGAGCACTACGGGTGGTAGCCGCGCCGGGCTGCCGGCGGTCGCGTTGCTGCGCCGCTCAGCGCGCGCCCAGCGCCTTGCCCACCCCGGAACGGACGGTCCGCGCCCCCAACAGCGGGATCAGGGCGGCGACCAGGTGGCCCTTCCAGCCGTTGGCGTGCCGCTCCAACCGCACCTGCACCTTGCTGCCGGTGCCGTCCGGCGTGATCCGGTAGTCCCACCGGGACCCGGCCGCCCAAAGGTTGGATTCCGTCGTCACCGCGGTGATGGTGCCGGCCGCGACGTCCCAGTCGTAGCGTTCGCGTTCCCAGCCGAGCTTGTTGCCTTCGGTCACGTCCGCCCAGCTGTCCCCCACCTCGTGCACGACGAGGGTGGACTGGTCGACGTTGGGGAACGCCTGCGCCCGGCCCGGGCCGAAATCGGTCAGGATCCGGAGCGCGTCGGCCGGGGCGAGATCGGTGGTCACGGTCGCGTGGATGACGGGCATGGCTCGACGGTACGGACCCGCCTCGCGTTCAGCGACGGCGGCGGCGCTTGCGGGTCGCGCCGCCGGTCATCATGTCGGTCCACGCGTTGATCAGCTTGGTCTGCTCCCGCTTGGCCGACCGCTTCGCCTCGGTGGTCGCCTTGCCGCGAGCGGTGTTGGCCACCCGGTTCGCCGCGCTGAGGTAGGCACTCATGAACGGGTTCTTGGCCATCGCGCACTCCTTCTCGGGGTCATGGTCGGGCGGGTGCCCTGGTCGCCGGGCTCCGCCGCCGTCCGACCCCCGCACGGCGGAACCGCGCCGGGGCCCCCATACAACGGTTCCCCCCGATCGTGGCCCCCCCGCCGGCCGGCGGGTGGCGCCGGGCCCTTATACGGCGACGGACCCGGTCGACCGGCCCCGGCCGGCGCTGCGCCGGACGGTCCGACCTCGACCGGGTCGGCTCCCACCGCCGGCTCGGCCCCGACGACCGGCGCGGGCGCGCCCGCACCGTCCGACCCGCCGGCCCCGGTGCTACCGGCGACCGGACCGCCCGCGACGATCTCGTCGTCGTCCTCGGGCAGGGGCTTGAGCAGCGACAGCGCGATGGACACGGTGAGAGCGACCACGATGACGCCCAGCGACACCAGCGACGGGATCTCCGGGATGGCCGGGTTGATCACCTTGTGGCCGGCCTGCAGGAACAGCTTGACGCCGATGAAGGCGAGGATGAACGCCAGGCCCTTGCCCAGGTAGTGGAACTTCTTCAGCATGCCGGCGAGCAGGAAGTACAGGGCGCGCAGACCCAGGATGGCGAAGGCGTTGCTCGAGTAGATGATGAAGGTGTTGTCGCTGACCGCGAGCACGGCGGGCACGCTGTCGACGGCGAAGACCAGGTCGGCGGCCTCGATGGCGACCACCACGGCCAGCAGCGGGGTGGCGATGCGCTTGCCCGCCTCCTTGTAGAAGAACTTGGTGCCGCGGTACTCGTCGGAGACCGGGATCAGCTTGCGGAGCAGACGGACCGCGAAGCTCTTGCCCGGGTCGACGGTCTCGTCGTCGTCGCGGAGCAGCTTGATGGCGCTCCAGATCAGGATGGCGCCGAAGACGAACAGCACCGCGGTGAAGGTGGACACGATCGCCACGCCCAGCGCCAGGAAGATGCCGCGGAAGATCAGCGCACCGAGAACGCCGTAGAACAGCACCCGGTGCTGGTACTCACGGGGCACCTGGAAGTACCCGAAGATCAGCGCGAAGACGAACAGGTTGTCGACCGACAGCGACTTCTCCAGCAACCACGCGGTGGTGAAGTCGATGGCCGCGCCGCTGCCCATGGTGAACCAGACGACGACGGCGAAGACCAGCGAGAGCGCCACCCAGATGGCGCTCCAGATCGCGGCTTCCTTGAACTTGATGACGTGCGCGCCGCGGTGGGCGAGCAGGTCGATGGCCAGCATGATCAGGACCACGGCACCGAAGGCGGCCCAGGCCCACAGGGGGACGGTCACGGGGATCTTGACTCCGATCGGGTCGGGACGGCGTCGGCGGTGGGTGCCGACCCGTCCAGAGTGCCGGGGATCGGACTGCCGATCCACGGCAGTTTCCGGCGAAGATCAGGCGTCGGACTTTGCCGGATTCCGGCAGTCAAGAGCGCAGCGGTGCCGGCTGATCGGCCGAGATCTCGATCCGGTCACGATCGGGGGTCGATCGGCGACGGTCCTGCAGGGGCCGGCGGCTCGACCGGTCCCAGCAGCCGGGCGCCGATGAGGGCCGTCTGCAGCTCCAGCCGGTGCCGGGCGTCCGCCGGGTCGCGTCCGGTCAGGGCGGTGATCTTGGCCAGCCGGTAGGTGAGCGCGCGCACGGACAGGTGCAGCGACCGGGCCGCCTCGGTCGCGTTGCCACCGGCCGCGAAGTACGCCTCCAGGGTCTCCAGCAGCGGCCCGGATCCGCCGCGTGCGGCGGACAGCGGCGCCAGCACCGCCGCGACCAGGTCCCGCATGGCCGACTCGTCGCGGATCAGGACCCGGTACAGCAGCAGATCGGCGGCGTCGACCACGGCGTCGGCCGCTCCCAGCCGCCGGCCCAGTTCCAGCGCCTCGACGGCCTGCGCGTAGGACTGGCCCACCCCGACCGGACCCTGCTGCGCCTGTCCGACGCCCATCCGCCAGGGCCCCACGTCGGCGATCCGGCGCAGCCGCACCCCGGCCGCACCGTCGGCCTCGCCGGCCGGTCCCGGGGTCGGCAGCGCGCCGGTCAGGGCCCGCACCACCTGGTCGATCGCCGCCCGGTCGGGCGCGGCGAAGACGACGACGAGCGCGCCGTCCTTGGTGGCCACCAGGGCATCGGCGTCGGCCTTGCTGCCCAGGACCGACCGTTCCAGCACCGAGGTCAACGGCGAGGACTCGACGAACGGCCGCTCGGCCCGGACCACCGCGACGGCGTGCGGGCCGGCCAGGTTCAGGCCGAACGTCGCCGCCCGTTCGGCCAGTCCGGCCGCCGCCTGGGCCCCGCCGAGCAGCAGGTCCTCGACGAATGTGCGGCGGGCCGCGGCCTGCGCGGCGATCACCTCGCGGCGCGCCAGCTGGTAGCCCTCGGTCAGCGCGGCGACCGCGTCGTCCATGGCCCGCAGCATCATCTCCCCCGCCCGCACCACCCCGGCCGGGTCGGCGGCGGCGTCCCGCACGGCCGGCAGGTGGGCCCAGAGCCGCCAGGCGGCCGACAGGTGCAGGTCCAGCAGCGCCCGCAGGGCCACGCCGGACTCGGCCGCCCGCCGGCCGCTGCGGTCGCACCGGCGCAACGCCGCCCGCGGCAGCCGGTCGCCGGCGACGGCCGCCGCGACCAGCGCCTCGGGGAAGTCACCGAG
The DNA here is from genome assembly GCF_048594475.1 of Nakamurella sp. NCBI lineage: Bacteria > Bacillati > Actinomycetota > Actinomycetes > Nakamurellales > Nakamurellaceae > Nakamurella > Nakamurella sp. The sequence continues at coordinate 6,327 of NZ_JBMDXT010000126.1, forward strand.
CAGGGATTCGTCCAGATCGCCGGCGTCCGCCGCAGCGGCGGCCGCGATCGCCCGGAGGGTGGCGGGAGGCACCGGCATGGTCGTTCACGCTAATGGCCCGCGGGGCCGGGCCGTTCCCGGGCCGGTCCGCCCTCGAGCACCGGCGGCGCAGGAGCCGGTGCTCGGGAGCCCCTGGAGTC
>NZ_JBMDXT010000127.1:0-7873 GCF_048594475.1 Nakamurella sp.
CGGTCGCCGCCGTCGTCCGCGACGCCCGCCGGCCGCGACCGGCCGGCACCCCGCCCGCCGGCGCCGGTGGCGGCACCGGCCGCGGGCGGCATGCCCGGCCCGACGGGGACGAGCCGGCACCCACCCCCGCCGAGCCCGCCGCGGAGCCGGCGCCGGCTACCGGCGGCGGCGACCTGGACCTGCTGTTCCCGCCGGCCGAGAGCCTGCGCGACAGCCTGCACGACGAGCTGTTCACCCACCGCAGCGCGGCCGGCGTCTGAGGCGGCACCCGGGCCGGGTCCGGCCCGGTGCCCACGCCGGATCGGGGACGGGTCCACGTAGGGTGGCCCGGTGCCTTCCGTCGCGGCTCCAGCCGCCCGCCGACGCGGACGTCCGCGCCCGCACCGCCTGCCCCGCGCCGACTACCCGGTCCATCGCACCGTGCTGGACAACGGCCTGCGGGTGCTGTTCGCGCCGGACCCGGGGGCCGGGGTGGTCGGCGTCGCGGTGCACTACGACGTCGGGTTCCGCTCCGAACCGGAGGGGCGCACCGGCTTCGCGCACCTGTTCGAGCATCTGATGTTCCAGGGCAGCGAGTCGCTGCCCAAGCTGGAGCACTTCCGGCTGGTCCAGTCCTCCGGCGGGGTGTTCAACGGCTCCACGCACACCGACTACACGGACTACTTCGAGGTGGTCCCGGCCGGCGCGCTCGAACGCGCGCTGTTCCTGGAGGCCGACCGCATGCGGGCCCCGCTGATCACCGCGGAGAACCTGGCCAACCAGGTCGACGTGGTCAGCGAGGAGATCCGGCTCAACGTGCTCAACCGGCCGTACGGCGGGTTCCCCTGGGTGCAGCTGCCGGCGGTGCTGTTCAGCTCGTTCGCCAACGCGCACAACGGGTACGGCGACTTCGTCGACCTCAACGCGGCGACCGTGCAGGACTGCGCGGAGTTCTTCGACACCTACTACACCCCGGCCAACGCGGTGCTGACGGTGTGCGGTGACTTCGACCCCGGGCAGGCCGGTGAGTGGGTCGAGCGGCACTTCCACGACATCCCGTTCCGGCCCGCCCCGGTGCGGCCGTCGTTCGCCGAACCGCCGCCGACGCAGGTGCTCCGGGCCGACCACGCCGACCCGCTCGCCCCGTCGCCCGCGCTCGCGGTCGGCTGGCGGTTGCCCGATCCGGTGGCCGACCTGCCCGGATACCTGGCGTTCGTCGCGCTCGCCGGCATCCTGTCCGACGGCGAGTCGTCCCGGCTGCAGTCCGCGGTCGTCGCCGAGGCCAACCTGGCCACCGACCTGTGGGCGTCCCCGGGGCTGCTCGGCGGCCCGCTCGACGCCCGCGACCCGGACGTCTTCGTGCTCGGCGCGTTCCATCCCCTGGACGTCACCGCCGAGCAGGTCCTGGACGCCTGCGCCGAGCAGATCGGGCACGTGGCCGCCGATGGCCCGGACGAGGACGAGCTGGCGCGGTCGCTGGCCCGTTTCGCCTCGACGCTGTACCGGGACAACGACGCCATCGCCAGCCGCACCCGGTCGCTGGGCTCGCTGGAGCTGCTGCACGGCCGCGCCGAGCTGCTGGGTGAGCTGCCCGACCTGCTGTCCGGGATCACCGCGCCGGACATCGCCGCCGCCGCCGCCACTCTCGACCCCGAACGGTGTGCCCAGCTGCGGATCGTGCCCGAGCCGGCGGGGCAGCGATGAGGACGGCGGAGGAGATCGGGCGGACCGCGGCCGGGGCGCGCCCGGTGCCCGCGCTGCGGCCCGGCACCCAGGGCAAGGTGCCGGCGGTCCGCCGCACCGTGCTGGACAACGGGCTGACCGTGGTGGCCGCGCGCAAGCCACGCAGCCCGCTGGTCGAGGTGCGGCTGCGGGTGCCGTTCGGCGGCACCACCCCGCTGCACGCCGCGCGGGCCGAGCTGCTGGCGGCGACCCTGCTGCTGGGCACCGACCGGCGCGATCGCCGGGCCGTCGACGCCGAGCTGGCCGCGGTCGGCGGCCACCTGGACACCGGGGTCGACCCGCAGCGGCTGCTCGTCACCGGATCGGTCCTGGCCTCGGGCCTGCCCACCCTGCTGGACGTGCTCGCGGACTGCCTGACCGGGGCGACCTACCGCAAGGACGACGTGCTGGGTGAGCGGGCCCGGCTGGTCGAACACCTGATGATCGCGGCGGCCCAGCCCGGCACGATCGCGCACCGGCTGCTGCAGCAGCGGCGCTTCGGCGAGCATCCGGCCGCCTGGGACATGCCCGACGCCGAGACCGTCGGCGGGGTCGGCGTCGCCGCGGTGCGCGGGCTGCACGGCCGGTCCGTGGTGCCGGCCGGCAGCACGCTGACCCTGGTCGGCGACCTGAGCCCGGCCCGGGCCACCGACGTGGCGGCCCGGGCGTTGGCGGGCTGGCAGTCGGACCGCTCGACGCGGCCGCTCGACCCGCCCCCGGTGATCGCCGGCGGCCCGGTGCGGGCGGTGCACCGGGACGGCGCCGTGCAGTCGCAGATCCGGTTGTCCGCGCCCGCGGTGCCCCGGGCCGACCCGGCGTACCCGGCGCACCAGCTGGCGAACCTGGTCTACGGCGGCTACTTCTCCTCGCGGCTGGTCGAGAACCTCCGCGAGGACAAGGGTTTCACCTACCATGCGCGGTCGAGCATGGAGTTCTGGCCGTCCCGGGCGGCCGTCTCGGTCAGTTTCGACACGGCGACCCCGGCCACCGCGCCGGCGCTGCTGGAGGCCCGGTACGAGCTCGGCCGGTTGGCGCTGCAACCGCCGACCGCGGCCGAGGTCGAGTCGGCCCGCAACTACGCGCTCGGCACGCTGGCCACCTCGCTGGCCACCCAGTCGGGCCTGGCGTCGATGCTGTCGTTGCTCGCCGGCAGCGGGCTGGACGAGACCTGGCTGCGGGAGCATCCCGGGCGGCTGGCCGCGACGACGATCGACGAGGTGGCCGCGGCGGCGGCGGGCATGCTCGCGCCGTCGGCGTTCACCGGCGTGGTGCTGGGCGACATGGACGCCGTGGCCGCGGGTCTGCAGGCGTTGGGTTCGGTGGAGGGGCCGTGACGGGGTTGTCGATGGGAGTGCCGACGCTGTCCCGCGGGGCGGCCGACCGGTCCGAGGACGTCCGCGACCCGGACCGCCTGCGCCGCACCTGGCCGGCGGCCCGGGTGCTGGTGGTCGACCGGTCGGGCCGGGCCGGCTGGGACGGCTCGGCGCTGGCCTTCCGGCCCGCCGCCGAGGTCGCGCCCGAGCCGCCCGCGGGAGCCGTGCTGCTCGGTGAGGTCGACGGCGTCGACTACTGGGCGATGCCCGGCGAGGTCACCGGCGACGGGGCCGGTCTGCGCGAGATCGGCGCGCTGCTGCCGGACGTCGAGGCCGGCCTGTTCACCACCGCCACGGCGCTGCTGACCTGGCACGGCGCCGCGCCGTTCTGCCCGCGCTGCGGCGAGCGGAGCACCCCGCAGCCGGCCGGCTGGTCGCGCGTCTGCCCCAACGGCCACCAGGACTTCCCGCGGACCGACCCGGCGGTCATCGTGCTCGTGCACGACGGCGACGACTCGATCGTGCTGGCCCGGCAACCGATCTGGCCGCCCGGGCGGGTGTCGGTGCTGGCCGGTTTCGTCGAGGCGGGCGAGTCGCTGGAGGCCGCGGTGGTCCGCGAGATCGCCGAGGAGGTCGGCCTGCCGGTTCGCGACGTGCAGTACCTGGGATCGCAGCCGTGGCCGTTCCCGCGGTCGCTGATGGTCGGGTTCGCCGCCCGGGCCGACCGGTCCGACGAGCTGCGGCCCCGGGTCGGCGAGATCGAATCGGCCCGCTGGGTGGACCGCGCGACCGTCCGGCAGCTGATCGCCGACGACCAGGACAACTGGCTGTCCCCGAACCCCGGTTCGACTCCGGTCCCCGGGCTGTCCGCGGACGAGCGGGACAACGCGGCCCCGGTCGACGCCGGGACCGCGTTCGCCCAGGTGCTCCCGGGCACCGTCTCCATCGCCCGCCGGATGATCGAGGCCTGGGCCGCTGGCTGAGGCCGGGTCGGGCGGCTCAGGCCGGCAAGGCCGCTCAGGCCGGGCGGGCGGCGTCCAGAGCGGCGACGTCGTCGGCGGTCAGGCGGACGCCGGCGACGGCCAGGTTCTGCTCGAGGTGGTCCAGGGACGAGGTGCCCGGGATGAGCAGGATGTGCGGGTCGTGGTGCAGCAACCAGGCCAGCCCCACCTGGGCCGGGGTGGCCCCGATCCGCTCGGCGATCCGCCGCACCACCGGGTGCTCGGCCACCTTGGGCATGCCCGGAAAGGCCGAGCCGAGCGGGAAATAGGGCACGAAGGCCACCCCGTTGGCCGCGCACAGCGCCAGCACGTCCTCGTCCTCGCGTGCCAGCAGGCTGTAGGCGTTCTGCACGGTGACGATGCCCGCGTCGGCGATGGCCTGCTCGACCTGGGCGCGGTCTGCGGTCGAGATGCCGATGCCGGCGATCAGGCCGTCCTCGCGCATCTGCACCATCGCCGCCAGCTGGTCGGCCAGCTCGACGTGCTCGCCGTCCGGGCCGTCCGGTCCGGAGTGCAGGCGCAGGTTGACCGCGGCCAGCCGCTCGGTGCCCAGCGCCCGCAGGTTGGCCTCGACGTCCGCGCGCAGCTGATCGGGCCGTTGCGCCGGGTTCCAGTTGCCGCGGGCGTCCCGCCGGGCCCCGACCTTGGACACGATGGCCAGATCGTCCGGGTAGGGGTGCAGCGCCTCGCGGATCAGCGCGTTGGCCACGTCCGGGCCGTAGAACTGGGCGGTGTCGATGTGGTTCACACCGGCCTCGACCGCGCGCCGCAGGACGGCGATCGCCGTGGCGTGATCCTTCGGCGGCCCCATCACGCCGGGGCCGGGGAGCTGCATCGCCCCGTACCCGATCCGGTTCACCCGGAACCCGGCCAGGTCGTGCGTGCCGGCCGCGGACAGGGGGGTGGTGCTCATGCGCGTCTCCTCGGGTCGAACCGTGGTGGGTGCCGACCTCCGACGGTACCGCCGCAGTTCTTAGCGCGGCGAAGCGTGCTCCCCCTGCCCGCGCGGATCAACGTGCCCGGCGCGGATCAACCCGCCCCGAATGTGGCGCACGGGACGGAAGTCGACGACTTCCTCCGCGCGGGTGGAGATGATCCGCGCGGAGTGGGAGCGGCGGGCCGTGTCGTACGGCTGTGCGAACATGGACGGGTGCCGACGAACCACCTGGATGGCCTGGACGACCAGCAACGGGCGGCCGTCGTCGCGCCGTCGGGCCCGGTGTGCGTGCTCGCCGGCGCCGGGACGGGCAAGACCCGGACCATCACCCACCGCATCGCCCACCTGGTCGCGACCGGGGCGCACCCGGTGTCGGAGATCCTGGCCGTCACGTTCACCACCCGGGCGGCCGGGGAGATGCGGTTGCGGCTGCGCACCCTGGGGGTGCCCGGGGTGCAGGCCCGGACGTTCCACTCGGCCGCGCTCAAGCAGTTGCGGTATTTCTGGCCGCGGGCCGTCGGCGGGCAGCTGTGGCCGGTCCTGGAGCACAAGCTGCGGCTGGTGGCGATCGCCGCGCGGCGGGCCAACGCCGGCACCGACGCGGCCACCCTGCGCGACCTGGCCAGTGAGATCGAATGGTCCAAGGCCACGCTGGCCGGCCCCGAGCAGTACCTCGCCGCGGTCGCCCGGCACCAGCGGGACACCCCGTTGCCGGCCGAGACGGTGGCCAAGGTGTTCGCCGGGTACGAGCAGGCCAAGCAGCAGGCCGAGCAGCTCGATTTCGACGACCTGCTGCTGCACACCTGCGCGGTGCTCGAGGACGATCGCGACGTCGCGTCCGAGTTTCGCTCCCGCTACCGGAGTTTCGTCGTCGACGAGTACCAGGACGTCACCCCGCTGCAGCAGCGGTTGCTCGACGCCTGGCTCGGCGGCCGGGACACGATCACCGTCGTCGGCGACGCCAACCAGACCATCTACTCCTTCGCCGGGGCCAGCCCGACCTACCTGTTGAACTTCGAGAAGCGTTATCCCAACGCCGAGGTCGTCAAGCTGGAGCGCGACTACCGGTCCACCCCGCAGGTCGTCGGGCTGGCCAACCGGATCATCGCCGGGGCGTCCGGCGCGACCAACCGGTACCGGCTGCGGCTCACCGCCGGCCGACCCGACGGTCCGGCCGCGACGTTCGACGAGCACCCGGACGAGCCCACCGAGGCGGCCGTCGTCGCGGCCGCCTGCGCGGCCCTGATCGAGGCGGGCACGCCGGCGTCCGAGATCGCCGTGCTGTACCGGATCAACGCCCAGTCCCAGGCCTACGAGGATGCGTTGTCGGCCGAGGGGGTGCCGTACGTCGTGCGCGGCGGCGAGCGCTTCTTCGCCCGGCCCGAGGTGCGGCAGGCGATCGGTGTGCTGCGCGGCGCGTCCGAGGACGAGCAGCCGCTGGTCGCCCGGGTGCGCGAGCTCCTCGCGCCCGTCGGGCTCAGTGACGAGCCGCCCCCGGCCGGCGCGCTGCGGGACAAGTGGGACTCGCTGCTGGCCCTGGTCACCCTGGCCGAGGAGCTGGCCGCCGCTGAGCCGGAGGCCACCGTCGCGGCGCTGGTCCGTGAGCTCGACCAGCGGGCGGAGGCCCAGCACGCGCCGTCCGCGCTCGGCGTCACCCTGGCGTCCCTGCACTCGGCCAAGGGTCTGGAGTGGGATGCGGTCTTCCTGGTCGGGCTCACCGACGGCACGCTGCCCATCCAGCACGCCGAGACGCCCGAGGAGATCGAGGAGGAACGGCGCCTGTTCTACGTCGGCGTCACCCGGGCCCGCAGCCGGCTCGCCCTGTCCTGGGCGCTGTCGCGCACCGAGAACGGCCGGCGGACCCGCCGTCGCAGCCGGTTCCTGACCGGCATCGCGCCGGACAGTGCCCGCCCCGATCGGGCCGGTCGCGCCCCGGGCCGCTGCCGGATCTGCGGGTCCACCCTGCTGGCCGCGGCGCAGATCAAGGCCGGCCGCTGCGCCAACTGCCCGTCGTCGGCCGATCCGCAGCTGGTCGACGCGCTGCGGGCGTGGCGCAAGGACCGGTCGGCCCAGGCGTCGGTGCCGGCCTTCGTCGTGTTCTCGGACGCGACGCTGCTGGCCATCGCCGAGCGCAAACCGGCCGATCCGGCCGCGCTGCTGGCCATTCCCGGGATCGGCCGGGCCAAGCTCGACGCGTACGGCACCGACGTGCTCGAGATCGTGGGCCGGACCGGCGCCGGGACATCCTGAGGTTTTTCCGAAGTTTCTCGAATAATCGGTTGCGCCGCCCGGAGGCCGCGACCTACTGTCGTCTCGGTTGATGCACCGGGGGTCCCTCAGGGCGAAGCGGTGCGGCACCGGAGTACAAGACAGTCGCCAGACATGCTCTCCGCCAGCGGCGGGGTCGCGAAACGCCAGGGAGGTGCCGAATGTTCAATCTGCGGATGACCAGCGCATGGACCGGCACCGGCGTCGCTTCCCAGCGGCGGATCGAGCGCTCGGTCCTGTGCGTGCGACCGCGCCAGGATCAGGTCGATGGCCACGGCATGGCCATCGCCGGCGGCTCGTTCCAGCCCGACGGGACGCCGCAGGCCTGACCGGCCGCTCGCCCGCATTCTGAGCTGGTTCGCCCACCTTCGGGGCGAATGCCCCATTCGGCCTGTATTTCACAGGCCTTCCACCGACTCCGAGCCGTAGGCCGGTCCCTTCCCGGACCGGTCGGCCGCCATCGACATCCTCACGGAGGCCCCCGTGATGTACCTACTCGAACTCATCGACACCAGTCCCAGGGACGACCTGCCCTGCCTCGCCGGTGACCCCGACCTGTTCTTCGCCGAACGGCCGGACGATCTGGAGCGGGCCAAGGCGCTGTGCGTCGACTGCCCGGTCCGGGCCGAGTGCCTGGCCGCGGCGCTCGAGCG
>NZ_JBMDXT010000128.1:0-1609 GCF_048594475.1 Nakamurella sp.
GGCGGTTCCGCGCCGTCGGCCCGTTCCGCGGGTTCGGGCTACTCGGCCAACTCCGCGTACTCGGCCCGTTCGGCCGCGTCCGCCACCCCGGTGACCGGGCCGTCGTCGGAGACGGCCGCGCCCGGTGACTCGGGACGGGGCCCGGCGTCCGGCGCCAGCGCAGCGTCCACCTCGTCAGCCCCGCGCTCGGCGGCCTCGCCGGTGCCGTCCCCGCAGCCCGGCCCGGCACCCTCGGTGCCGTCTGCCGGCGCCTCCGGCCCGGGTCGGTCGATCGGCGACGCGCCGCCCAAGAAGTCGCTGCTGGAGCGTCTCGGTCTGAAGAAGTCCGGTCCGGCCAGTGCCGCCGGCGCCCGTACCGGCGCCTTCGGTGCCCCCGGCCAGGAACGGTCCGCGAGCGGGTCGGACACCGACGCGGCCGGATCCTCCAGCACCACGTCCACGCCGTCGTCGACGGCACCGTCGTCGAGCGGGCCGACCCCGGGTCTCGCCGGCGGGACCACCGCCGGAGCGGCCGCGGCCGCGGCCGGCGCCGCTGCTGCGGCGAGCCCCGGTCCGAGCCGCACCCCGTCGGTCCCCGCCAACTCGCCCTGGGCCCGTCCCAGCACTCCTCCGGGCCTGCGTCCCGGGGGCGCGGAGGTGACGGCGCGCGAGGGTGCAGTGGCACCGGGTCCGTACACCCCGAACGTACCTGCCTCGTCGTCCTCGGCCACCGCCCCGGCTTCGGCCACCTCGGCTCCCGAGGTGAAGCCGCTCTACCGGGCCGACTCCACGGCCACGGCGCCGCAGTCGCGGTTCCCGCAGCCCGCCGCCCCGGAGAGCACGCCCGAGGACGGTGCCGCGGCGCCGCTGGAGGAGACGGCCGGACCGAGCACGGCCGTGCTGCCCGCCGTCACGGCGGCGGCACCGGTGGCCGCGTCGGCCACGTCGGCCGACGCCGCGGCCGCGGCCAAGGCCAAGTCGGGCAACGCCCGGCGGACGCGCAAGGCCCGGCTCCGGCTGTCCCGGCTGGATCCGTGGTCGGTCATGAAGACGTCGTTCCTGTTCTCGATCGCGGCCGGCATCATGCTCGTCGTCGCCGTGTACGTGATCTGGACCGTGCTGTCGACGTCCGGGCTGTTCGACTCCGTCAACGAGATCGTGGCCAGCGTGGTCTCCACGCCGGGTGACACGACCCCGTTCCGGATCGAGGAGTACATCAACACCCAGAAGGTGATGGGGGTCAGCGCGCTGATCGCCTGCGTCGACGTGGTGATCTTCACCGCGCTCGCCACCCTCGGCTCGTTCCTCTACAACCTGGCCGCCACCATGCTCGGCGGCCTGGAGATCACCCTTGCCGAGGACTGATCCCCGCCCAGCGGGACAACGGGAAGGACTCGGTGCGATGTCGCACCGAGTACTTCCCGTTCCGCCCGGCCGTCGAACCGATTTGTGGGATTGCTCCCGGATAGACTAGGGTTGGCGATCGCGCCGGGATTACCGGAGCAACCCCCGGGCCTATAGCTCAGACGGTTAGAGCGCTGCCCTGATAAGGCAGAGGTCAGTGGTTCAAGTCCACTTAGGCCCACCCGACACCCTTCGTACGTCGTCTCTGACGGCCCTTGCCGCGCTC
>NZ_JBMDXT010000129.1:0-13537 GCF_048594475.1 Nakamurella sp.
CCGGGCGGTCGCCCGTGACCTGCGTCGCCGGTACGGCAAGGACTACCGGATCGTCCGGGCCGAGTCCGGGCAGCAGGCCCTGGACACCCTCAAGGAGATGAAGCTGCGCGGCGACCAGGTGGCGGCGCTGCTGGCCGACCACCGGATGCCGCAGATGGACGGCATCCAGTTCCTGGAAAAGGCCATGGACGTCTACCCGAAGGCACGGCGCATCCTGCTCACCGCCTACGCCGACACCCAGGCCGCGATCACCGCGATCAACGTCGTCGACCTGGACTACTACCTGCTCAAGCCGTGGGACCCGCCGGAGGAGAAGTTCTACCCGGTCATCGACAACGAGCTCGACCAGTGGAAGCGCAGTGACCACACCCCGCGCCCGCAGACCAAGCTGGTGACCACCCGCTGGTCGGCGCGGTGCAGCGAGGTCAAGGACTTCCTGGCCCGCAACCAGGTGCCGTTCCGCACCTACCTGTGCGACGACGCCGAGGGCGAGCGGCTGCTCGCCGCCGCCGGGGTCACGAGCGACCAGCTGCCCGTCGTCATCACCGCGGACGGTCAGGTCCTGGTCGAACCGTCCGATTCCGAGCTGGCCCAGCAGGTCGGCCTGGCCACCGCTCCGGCCGAGGACTTCTACGACATCATCGTGATCGGCGCCGGTCCGGCCGGCCTCGGTGCGGCGGTGTACGGGGCGTCCGAGGGCCTGCGCACGGTGTTGATCGAACGGCTCGCCACCGGCGGTCAGGCCGGCCAGAGTTCGCGTATCGAGAACTACCTCGGCTTCCCGGACGGGGTCACCGGTGCGCAGCTGACCGAGCGGGCGCGGCGTCAGGCGCTCAAGTTCGGCGCCGAGATGATCACCACCCGGGACGCCTGCGCGGTCGAGGTCAACGGATCCGCCCGCACCGTGCGGTTCGCCGACGGCGGCAGCATCGACGCGCACACGGTCATCCTGGCCACCGGGGTCTCCTACCGGAAGCTGGAGGCACCGGGTCTGGAGGAGTTCACCGGCCGCGGGGTGTTCTACGGCTCGGCCCTGTCCGAGGCGCCCGGGTGCAAGGGGCAGGACGTCTACATCGTCGGCGGCGCCAACTCCGCCGGGCAGGCCGCGGTCTACTTCGCCCGGTACGCGCGCACGGTCACCATGCTCATCCGCGGCGAGTCGCTGGCCGCCTCGATGTCGCACTACCTGATCAAGCAGATCGAGACCATCGAGAACATCACCGTGCGCACCCGTACCGAGGTGGTCGCCGGGCACGGCACCGACCACCTGGAGAGCCTGACCCTGCGCGACAACGCCGGCGGCGCGACCGAGCAGGTGTCGACGGCGTCCCTGTTCATCTTCATCGGGGCGGCCCCCCGCACCGACTGGCTCGACGGGATCGCCGTCCGCGATGCGCGCGGCTTCGTCCTGGCCGGGCCCGACCTGCTGACCGGCGGCGAGCGCCCGACCAACTGGGAGCCCGACCGCGACCCCTACCTGCTGGAGTCCAGCGTCCCGGGGGTGTTCGTCGCCGGCGACGTGCGGGCGAACTCGGTCAAGCGGGTCGCCTCCGCGGTCGGCGAGGGTGCGCTGGCCGTCACCCTGGTCCATCGCTATCTGGAGACGCGCGGAGGCCTCAGGCCTGCCGCATGAACCACCACGACTCCGCCCGCCCCGACCGGTCCGGAACGACCGGACCGGTGACGGGCGCGGGAAGGACAGCCCGATGACCGATCACCTCACCCCTGCCGACGCCCCGCTGCGCTGCAGCCCGGCCGAGCTCCGGACCCTGTTCCTGTTCGAGAAGCTCTCCGAGGCGCAGCTCGACTGGTTGTGCGAGCACGGCTGGATGAAGGCGTTCGACCCGGGCCCGGTGTACGTCGAGGGCGACCGGGCGACCTGCTTCTACGTGCTGGTCGATGGCACCGTCGCGCTCTACCGCCGGGTCGGGCCGGACGACGTGGAGACCACCCGCACCGCCCAGCGCGGCGCCTACGCCGGGGCCTGGCGCGCGTACCTGGGCCCGGACGCCCCGGACACCTACAACAACACGATGCGGGCGATCACCCCGAGCCGGTTCTTCGTGCTGGACGCCCCGCTGTTCGCCCAGGCCATGCGCGACTGGTTCCCGATGGCCGTGCACATGCTCGAGGGGTTGTTCTACGGCATCAAGAGCAGCAACGACGCGGTCAACCAGCGGGAGCGGCTGCTCGCCCTCGGCTCGCTGTCGGCCGGCCTGACCCATGAGCTGAACAACCCGGCCTCCGCAGCGGTCCGGGCGACCGCCGCCCTACGCGAGCGGGTGGCCGGCATGCGGCACAAGCTGTCCATCATCGCCTCCGGCAAGAAGCACCCGATCGTCTTCGAACCGCTGATCGCCCTGCAGGAGGAGGCCGCGGCGCTGGTCGCCAAGGCCCCCACGCTGACGCCGATCGAGGCCAGCGACGCCGAGGACGTCATCGGCGAATGGCTGGAGGATCACGACATCCCGCACGCCTGGGACATCGCGCCGACCTACGTGCAGGCCGGCATCGACGTGGCCTGGCTGGAGCGGGTGGCCGACGCCGTGCCCGACGGAACGCTGGACGGCGCACTGAAGTGGCTGTACTACACGGTCGAGACCGAACTGCTGATGAACGAGATCAGCGACGCGACGACCCGCATCTCCACCCTGGTCGGCGCGGCCAAGCAGTACTCCCAGCTGGACCGGGCGCCGTTCCAGACCGTCGACGTGCACGAACTGCTGGACAGCACGCTGACCATGCTCGGTGCCGGGACCGGCTCGGTGAGGCTGGTCAAGGAGTACGACCGTTCCGTGCCGAAGATCCCCGGCTACCCGGCCGAGCTGAACCAGGTCTGGACCAACCTCATCGACAACGCGCTGGACGCGATGAACGGGCAGGGCACGCTGACCGTCCGCACGTCGGCCGACGAGGACTGCCTGACGGTCGAGATCGGCGACACCGGGCCGGGCATCCCGCCCGAGAACCAGGGACGCATCTTCGAGCAGTTCTTCACCACCAAGCCGGTCGGCGAGGGCACCGGCCTGGGCCTGGACATCTCCTGGCGCATCGTGGTCAACAAGCACCACGGCGACCTGACGGTGCTATCCGTTCCGGGCGACACCCGGTTCCGGGTCCGGCTGCCGCTGGCCGGGCCCGACCAGCTGGCCGCGATGGCCGCCGGGTCGACCGGGGAGGTCGCCGTCACCGACAGCGCCTCCGGGCCGGCGGCCGCGACGACGTGACCGGGGTGGTGGTCGCCGGCGCCGGCATCGTCGGCCTGGCCACCGCCTACGAGCTGACCCGGCGCGGCCACCGGGTCACCGTGCTGGACAAGGAACCGGCGGTGGCCGCCCACCAGACCGGTCACAACTCCGGCGTCATCCACTCCGGGCTCTACTACGCGCCGGGCAGCCTCAAGGCGACCCTGGGGGTCGCCGGGGCATCCTCGATGCGAGATTTCGCCGTCGAGCACGGCGTGGCCGTCGAGATCTGCGGCAAGCTCGTCGTCGCGACCACCCGGGCCCAGGTGCCCGCGCTGCTGCGCCTGCTGGAGCGTGGCCGGGCCAACGGCGTGCCGGTGACGCTGATCTCGCCCGAGCAGGCCCGGGAGTACGAGCCGCACGTGCGCTGCGTGGCCGCGCTGCGGGTGGAGACGACCGGCATCGTCGACTTCGTCGGGGTGTGCCGGACGCTGGTCGGGCTGATCGAGCGGGCCGGCGGCCAGGTGCGGCTGGGCACCGAGATCGTCGGGGTGGACGGCCGGTTCGACGCGGTCACGGTGTCGACCGCCGGCGGCGGATCCGGTTCGGGCCCGGCCGAGATCCGGGCCGAGCAGTTCGTCAACTGCGCCGGCCTGCACTCGGACCGGGTGGCCCGGCTGGCCGGGCTCGACCCGGCGGTGCGGATCATCCCGTTCCGCGGCGAGTACTTCGAGCTGGCCCCCGAGCAGGAGCATCTGGTCCGCGGACTCATCTACCCCGTCCCGGATCCGACGCTGCCATTCCTGGGAGTGCATCTGACCCGGATGATCAGGGGCGGCGTGCACGCCGGGCCCAACGCGGTGCTCGCCCTGGCCCGCGAGGGCTACACCTGGGGCGACGTGCGGGGTCGGGACATCGGCGACAGCCTGGCCTGGCCGGGCCTGTGGCAGCTGGGCAAGCGGTATTGGCGGACCGGGATCGGCGAGGTCGCCCGCTCCCTGTCGGCCAAGCGTTTCCTGGCATCCCTGCGCGAGCTGGTGCCCGACCTGCCCGACGGATGCCTGCGCCCCGCCCCGGCCGGCGTCCGGGCGCAGGCGCTGCACCGGGACGGTCGCCTGGTCGACGACTTCTACTACGAACGTGGCATCCGGCAGGTGCACGTGCTCAACGCGCCGTCCCCGGCGGCGACGGCCGCCCTGGAGATCGGCCGGCGCATCGCCGAGGAGGTCCGGACGCCCCGGTGACCCGCCGGACGGGCGGGCGGAACGGGCAAGGACGGGGCGGGAGGACGGAGAATGCGAGCATGACCGAGATCCCCGGCATCAATACGACCGCGGCGCCCAGCGGCACCGGCTGCGCCGAATGCCTGGACGACGGCGGGTGGTGGTTCCACCTGCGCCGGTGCGCCCAGTGCGGGCACATCGGCTGCTGCGACAGCTCGCCCGCGCAGCACGCCAGCGCCCATTCCCGCACGTCGGGGCACCTGCTCATCCAGAGCTTCGAGCCGGGCGAGACCTGGTTCTGGAGCTACCCGGAGGAGCAGTTCTACAACGGACCGGACCTGGCCCCGCCGCACCACCGCCCGGAGGATCAGCCGGTGCCGGGCCCGGCCGGGCACGTGCCCGCCGACTGGCGCCGCCGGCTGCACTGAGCCGCCGCCGCGGTGCGGCCGCGTCGAGCCGGCTCCGCGTCCCGGTTGCCCTCTCCGACGGACCGGACATAACCTGCGGGTCCGTCCATCGGCCTGGGCCGGCGGCGCGGGGACAACCGAGGAAAGGAGTCCACGATGGGTTTGGACGATCTGGTCAACCAGGCAAAGGACCTGCTCGGTCAGGGTGAGAAGAAGGCGCAGGACGCGGCCGATGCGGCCGCCGCGGGCGACCAGCAGGCGGCCGCCGCCGATGCCGGCTCCGCGGCCGGCTTGATCGACAAGGCCAAGGAGCTGCTGACCGACGAGCGGATCGACCAGGTGGCCGGTGCGATCAAGGATCGGACGCCGGAGAACATCGACACCGTCGTCGATCAGGTCGCTGAGAAGGCCAAGCAGTTCAACAACTGATCGGGGCCGTCAGCGGTCGAAGGCCCACCGGCGGTCGGTGAGCATGCGGGAGACCGCGAGACCGATCGGCAGCGCCATGGTGACCAGGGCCGCCTGGGCGATCGTGCCCACGGCGGCCCCGGCATCACCCTCCGAGACGGCGAAGATGGCCCGGTAGAGCAACACCCCGGGCACCATCACCAGCACCGCGGGCACCGTCAGCGTGATCCGCGGTACCCGCAGCCAGGGTCCGGCGACCGCCGCGAGCAGGCCGACCAGCAGGGCGGCGACGGCCGCGGCCGCCTGGGGCGGCAGATCGACCCGGATCAGTTCCAGCCGCAGCAGGTTGGCGATCATGCCGATCGTGCCGGCGGCCGCGGCCATCCGCGCGGTCCCGTTGAACATCAGCGCGAAGCCGGCGACCCCGACGAAGCTGGCCGCGGCCTGCAGCGGGACGAGCGCGGCCGGCGGCAGGTCGGGGCCGGGCAGCGGATCGGGCGACAGGCCCAGCACCAGCGCGACGGCCCACACCGCCAGGCCGGCGGAGACGGCGATCAGGGCCGCGTAGACCAGGCGGGCCACGCCCGCCGACAGGTCGAGTTTGGCCAGGTCCAGGCCGGCAGTGACCAGCGGGAAGCCGGGGATGAGGAACAACACGGCGGCGACGTACCCGGCCTGGTGCGCGGCCACCGGCTCGCCGACCAGCCGGCCGGCCTCCACGGCGAGCAGGTAGGTCGCGCAGGCCGTCGCCGCCGCCACCGTGGTCGCGCCGAACTGGTTGCCGTGCCGGCTCAGCAGCAGGCGCCGGGCGATCTGGCCCGCCCAACCGCCGGCCAGCGCCGCGACCACCTCGAAGGGCCCGCCGCCGATCAGGAAGGCGAAGGCGGCACAGGCCAGGCCGGCCCACAGCCCGTTCAGCACGGCGCCGTACCGCGGCGGCTCCCGCTCGATGACGTCCAGGGCGGCGGTCAGCTCCGGAATGCCGACCGGCCGGTCCGCCGACCCGACCCGGGTGGCCAATTCCTCGAGCGCGGCGATCCGGGACGCGTTGACCCCGACCCCGTGCACCTCGGCGACCTCGGTCCGGAAGCTGCGCCCCCGGTGCGAGGTCGAGGTGATCTCGGTCAGGGTCACCTGTGCGTGATGCCGGTCGATGCCCAGGGCGGCCGCGATCCGGCGCATCGTCTCCTTGACCCGGTAGCTGCCCGTTCCCGACGACAGCGAGAGCAGGCCCGCCCGCAACACCACCCCCGACTGCTGGATCAGGAGGAGTTCGTCGTCGTCGGGTTGCGCGGGCACGCATCGATCCTCGCGGAGCCGGACCGGGCCGGCGGCCCGGATCGGCGTGATGTGCACCGCTCCCCCACTGTCGCCGACCACGGTCGAGCGGGCGCGTGACCGCGGGTCCGGACGGTGTGGTCGAGCCGGCCTCAGCCGGCCGGCTCGGCCGGCCAGTCGACCCGGAGCGTCACCAGCTCGTGTTCCACCAGCCCGGTCCCGGTCAGCCCGGTGAAACCCCCGGTGCCCGACCCCACCACCACCCGCGCCCACAGCTCGGTCGGGATGCCCTCGCCCATCGAGGCACCGTGCTCGAGCACGAAGCTGCCGGTCCGCCCGTGGACGGTGCCCACGATCCGCTCCTGGGCGACGTAGGAGGCGCCCCGGTCGCCCCGGGTGGTCACCGCGTGCCCGGTCGCGGTCGCCGCCACGTCCGGGCCCGCGTAGGTCTTGGCCAGGACCACGGCCGCCAGATCGGGTGCGCCGGCCGCCAGCTCCGGGGGCGCCGGAGCGGGGTCCGGCGCACCCTCCCAGGTCGTGATGGTGAACGGCAGGGCGAGTTCGACCTTCATGACGCCGAGTGTGCCGCACCGCTTAGACACCGCCGGCCGGCCCGGCGCGGGCGGAGCCGGCGCCGGGCGGCCGCGGGCGGATGCCGCCGGCTCAGGCCGCGCGCCGGCCGTCGGCCAGGAAGTCGTTGATCCGAGAACCCAGATCGCTGGCCGAGGTCACGATCTCCAGATGCCCGCCCGGGACCAGCGCCAGGGTGGAGTTCGGGATCAGCCCGGCCAGGATCATCGCGTTCGCCGGCGGCACGATGGGGTCGTCGACGCCGCCGACGACCAGGGTGCGCTGCCGGATCAGCGGCAGGAAGGGCAGGCTGGTCCACCACATCACCGCGGACAGCTGGTAGAGCCACCCGCGCACGTCCGCCGGCTGATGCGCGGCGGTGAAGGCGGACCGCTGCTGCTCGGCGCCCGGCTTGGCCGAGATGAACTCGGCGATGACGGCCGCGTCGGCCGCGTCGGCCAGCTCGCGCGGGATGAGCATCTCGCGGAACGCGTGCGGGGTGCCGGGCACCGACCAGGCCCCCGTGCTGGTGCTGACCAGGATCAGGTTCCGGCAGCGGGAACCGCGCTGCAACGCGAACTGCTGCGCCAGCGCGCCGCCCCAGGAGTAACCCATCAGATCGATCTCGTCGTGGCCGAGTTCGTCGAGCAGTTCGTCCACGATGGCGGCCATCTGCGGGAGCCCGTACGGGAACGGCACGGCCGGCGAGTCGCCGACGCCCGGCGGGTCGAACCGGATGACCTCGAGACCGGGGTCGAGCGCGTCCACCAGCGGATCGAGGATGCGCAGGCTGGCGCCGATCCCGTTGCAGACGAGCAGCGGGCGACCCGACCCGGTGCCGGGTCGGACGTCCACGTTGAGCTCGAGATCACCGATCTTCACGGCGGTGCTGCTCCCGTCCGGCACGCGGGGCCGGGGCCGGGCGAGCCACGTCGTAGTCGAGTGACCTCGGCATTGTCACACTGCGTTGCCCCGGCGACGCTCTCCCACGGCCGCCCGGCCATCCGCGTTCCACTGAACGAGTGAGGCTGACCAGCGCAAACGAACCGGCGTCCGGGCAGGCCAGGTGGTCATCGTCACCATGGGTTTGCCCTGCGTCACACGGGCCGGCCACCGTCCGCCCGGCCTTCATGATCACCGCCACGTAGCCGGCACATGACCGATCGGGGCATCGCTGCTCCGATTGCACGATTCCGTCATGCATTCGCCAGCGGTTGCTCGGAATCGATCACCCTCGACTCCCACCGCCGGCCCATTGATGGCCGCCAGCTCGGCAAATGCGGGAAAGCGAGAGCATTCGCATGAAACAGGCCAGCGAGGGCATTTTCGCCGCTTTCGTCGGCTCTCGGCCGCTTAGACTGCCGATCGGCAACGTCAGATGCCAAGGGGGAGAACGGGTATGGCATATCAGTCGGCTTTCGCGCGCCCGAGATCTCGATCCCGGCACCGGCTCGGGGCGATCATTGTCGGCCTGTGCCTGTCCTTGATTGTCTCGATGGCCGAGGCGCCGAGCGCCCATGCGGGACTGAGCTGGGGAGCGATGGGCATCGGGGATCCCTACTTCCCGACCCAGGGCAACGGCGGCTACGACGTCGAGCGCTACGACATCCGGCTCCGGTACGACCCGGCCGGCACCGCGCTCAGCGCCGTCACCACGATCACCGCCCGCACGACGTCCCTCATCGACGGCTTCTGGCTCGATCTGAACGGCCTGGATGTGCGTGCGGTGACGATCGACGGGCAGCCGGTCAGCTGGCAGCGCACCGGCGCCGACCTGCTGGTGAGCTTTCCGATCCGCAAGTGGCCGGGCGAACGTTTCACGGTCCAGGTGACCTACGACGGCACTCCGGCCACCGCGACCAACCCGTACAGCTACCGCACGCCGGGGTGGATCAGGACCCTCGACGGAGTGGTCGTCGCCGCGCAGCCGAACGGTGCCGCCACTTGGTTCCCGTCGAACGACCACCCGTCCGACAAGGCGCTGTTCGACATCACGCTGACCGTCCCGCCCGGAGTCTCCGCGGTGGCCAACGGACTGCCCGGTCCGACCTCCACGGCCGCCGACGGCTGGCAATCGACCACCTGGAGCTCACGCGACCCGATGGCGACCTACCTCGCCACGGTCGCGATCGGGCGGTACGACGTCCGACGGTCAGCTGACTCGGCCGGCCGCCCGATCATTTCGGCGGTCGGGAACTACCGCGGTCAATGGGTGAACGCACTCGATCGGATCGACGAGATCACGACCTTTCTGGCCGATCGCATCGGGACCTACCCGTTCGAGACGAACGGAGCGATCGTCAGCAGCGACAATCTGGGCTTCGCGCTGGAGACCCAGGGGCGCCCGGTATACGGATGGAACTTCTTCACCGGGCCCGACCCGTCCGTCGGGCCTGCCTTGATCGCTCACGAGACCGCGCACCAGTGGTTCGGCAATCTGGTCACCCTGGCCCGGTGGTCGGACATCTGGCTGAACGAGGGCTTCGCCACCTATTTCCAGTGGCTGTGGAACGAGAGCCAGGGAACGGAAACCGTCGATCAGGCTTTCGCCCGGCTCGCCTGCCGCCCGGCGGCATGGGGCTCGACCGATTGGATCGCCCCAGCGGATCCCGGTCCGACCCGGCTGCTCGATCGGTTCGTCTACGACCGAGGAGCGATGGCGCTGGTCGCGCTCAAGCGGCTGATCGGAGCATCCGCGTTCGATACCTTGATCCGTCGCTGGGCCGCTCCGGGGACCGGCGCACCACGCACCACCGCCGACTTCATCGCCATGGCTCAGCAGGTCTCGGGCCGAGATCTCACCGCCTTCTTCCAGACGTGGCTCTTCACGTCCGCCAAGCCCGCCGAATTGACCTGCTCCTCGGTGACCCTGCCCAGCGCGCCGACGTCCGTCGCGGCCAGCGGCGGGCCGGCCCGCACCTCGACCACGGTGACCTGGGCCCTGCCGACGAGCAATGGGGGTGGCGAGATCCTGGGCTACTTCGCCCAGCTGTACGACCAGAACGGGCCGGGGATTCCGATCCAGTCCCGGACGGTGCCGTCCTACGCGCGCGCGGCAACCTTCGACGGCCTCGACCCGAACCGGCCGTACCTGGTGTCCGTCAAAGCCCAGAACACGGCCGGGACCGGTCCGTCCACCGGTTCGGTGGTCAGCGCCGTGACGCCCACGGTGACGTCGGTCGCCGCTTCGGTCGACGACACGACGAGAATCGCGACGGTCACCTGGACTCAGCCTTCCCTGACCGGCGGCTCGGCGATCACCGGCTACGAGGTCACCCGGGACGGGGTCGACAGCAAAGGCAACGGCCCGACGACGACGACCGTTCGCGCCGATCGCCGGTCGCTGACGTTCAGCAACCTGCGACCCGGGGACACGTACACCTTCGGCGTGCGCGCCGTCAACGCGGTCGGCAGCGGCCCGACGGGGACCGCGACGGTGACGCTGCTTCGCCGGTTGACCGCCCCGACGCCCACCATCGTGGGGGTCGCCAGGGCGGGTTCGACCCTCACCGCGCGGCCCGGAACGTGGACCACCGGGACCTCGCTGGGCTTCCAGTGGTCGGCCGACGGGGTCGCGATCCCGGGCGCAACATCCTCCACCGTGGCGTTGAGCACCGCCCAGGTCGGTACCCGTATCACGGTCACGGTCCGCGGAACCCAGCCCGGTTTCCTCCCGGTCTCGAAAACGAGCACGGCGGTGGGTCCGGTCACGGCCTGAGCGTCACACGGGCCGGCCCTCAGCCGTCGCTGCGGTCCCGATGGCCCAGATGGGCCAGGACGGCCGGATCGGCGGTGGAGAACCGGTCCGCCTCCTCGCCGCCGTCACACCGGCACAACGAGAGGACGACACCCTCCGGCCGCCGGGCCAGCACCTGCCAGGTACCGCCGGCATCCTCCCAGCGGCGCAGCCGGGTCAGGTCGGCGGACTCCACGGCGGATTCGTCCATCGATCGAGGGTAGGTCCCGACCGGCGCCCCCGGGCGGGCTGGCCAGCGGGCTGGTTGGCTGGGGCCATGAAGACCATCACCCTCGGCGACGTCCAGGCGCCGAACGTCGTCCTCGGGCTCATGCGGATCGGCTCCCTCGGTGACGACGAGATCCGCACCCTCATCGCCGCCGCCCGCGACGCCGGCATCGACTTCTTCGACCACGCCGCGGTCTACGGCGACGAGCTGCACGGCTGCGAGCGGCGCTTCGCCGAGGCGATGCAGCTCGGCCCGTCCGACCGGGCCGCCGTCACGCTGCAGACGAAGGCCGGGATCGTGCCGGACGGCCCCTACTTCGACTTCTCCTACGAGCACCTCGTCGCCTCCGCGGAGGAGTCGCTGCGGGCCCTGCGGACCGACTACCTGGACGTGTTCCTGCTCCACCGGCCCGACGCGCTGGTCGAACCGGAGGAGGTGGCCCGGGCGTTCGACGAGCTCGAGTCCTCCGGCAAGGTGCGGGCGTTCGGCGTGTCCAACCACACCCCGCGGCAGATCGACCTGTTGCGGACTGCGGTGCGGCAGCCCCTGGTGGCCAACCAGTTGCAGCTGTCGATCACGCACGCGCCGATCGTGGCGCAGGGGGTCGCGACCAACATGGTCGGCCTCGACCAGTCGGTCACCCTCGACGGGGGCGGCGTCCTGGACTACTGCCGGATCAACGGCATCACCGTCCAGGCCTGGTCGCCGTTCCAGGCCGGCTTCTTCACCGGGGTGTTCCTCGGCTCGCCCGACCATCCCGAGCTGAACGCGGTGATCGACCGGCTGGCCGCCGCCTACGACGTGCCGCCGATCGCGATCGCCACCGCCTGGATCACCCGGCACCCGGCGAACATGCAGGTGGTGTTGGGCACGACCAACGCCGATCGGGTCGCCGGCGCGGCGCTCGGCTCGGACGTCCCGTTGACCCGGCCGGAGTGGTACGAGCTGTTCCGGGCGGCCGGACACCAGGTGCCCTGACCCGCCGGCCGCGGACCCGGGCGGGGTCACCTCCCCCCGGGGGTGCCGCGCCGGTGGGCGCCGGCCCGGCGCCCCGGTCGGAAGCCTTTCAGCCGGGCAGATAGGTCTCGAGCAGGGCGGCCTCCCGGCGCAGCCGGTCGGCGGCGTCGGCGCGGCCCAGGCCGTCGTAGGTCGCCGCCTCCGCGACCCGCTCATCGATCTGCCCGCGCACGACGGCGTGCAGGTCGTCAAGGGTCAGCTCGCGACGGGCCGCCTCGGTCGACCCGAGCCCGACGCCGGTGCCGGCGACGTACTCGCCGGTGGCCGCCGGCCCGGCGGCCGGCGCCGGCACGGGCACCGCCTCGGCATCGTCGATGGCGGCCAGCGCCGTCCGCAACGCCGCGACGGCTTCCTTGTCGCGGGCCTTCATCGCGGCGGTCAGGCCGGACCGCAGCCGGGCACGGATGTGGTCGGGCGGTGTGGTCATCGTCCGATCCTGCCGCACCGTTGGGCGCTTCCCCGCCCGGCGGCGCGGCCACGATCGGCCGTCGATCGGGTGGTCGGGCGGGTTGGTCGGGCGGGTTGGTCGGGCCGGATGGTCGGGCACGGTGGTCGGGCCGGGTGGTCAGGGGTGACGGCCCGACTCGGCGGCGATCCGGACGAGGTCCGCGACCGGACCGACCGGTTGGGCCGGGCCGACCCAGACGGCCCGCAGCTCCCGGCGCAGGGTGACGTCCATCGGGACGACGACCAGGGTGCCGGCATCGATCATCGGCGCGACGGCCAGCGCCGACAGCACGGCCGGGCCGGCGCCGCTGGCCACCGCCACCCGTACGGTCGCGTTGCTGCCGGCCTCCTGCACCGGGCGGGCCGGGGGCAGTCCGCGGCGTTCCAGCGCATGATCCAGCGCGACCCGGGTGCCGGATCCGGCCTCCCGGGTGACCAGCGGCCAGGTCGCCAGTTCGGCCAGTGACACCCGGTCGGTGCGGTGGGTCAGCGGATGGCCGGGCGGCGCCACCAGCACCAGCTCGTCGTGCCCGACGACCCGGTGGTTGAGCCCGGGCGGCGCGTCCGGCCCCTCGATGAAGCCGACGTCGGCCTGCCCCTGCCGGAGCTGCCCGACGACCTCGGCCGAATTGCAGACCTCCGTGCGGATCCGCAGGTCCGGATGCCCGCGGCGCAGGGCCGCGATCCATCCGGGCACGAGGTTCTCGGCCACCGTCTGGCTGGCCGCGACGGCCAGCGACCCGGGCCCGTCGCCGAGCGCGGCGACCCCGTCGGCCAGCCGCCGGGCCGCGTCCAGCAGTTCCCGCGACCACTCCACGACGACCAGCCCCTGGGCGGTGAGGGTGGCGCCGGTGGTGGACCGGTGGATCAGGGCTAGCCCGAACCGACGTTCCAGGCGGGCGATGGACCGGCTGACGTTGGGCTGGGCCATCCCGGTGGCCCGGGCCGCCCCGGCCAGGCTGCCGTGGTCGGCGACCGCGACCAGCGCCTCGACCGCGGCCAGATCGGGCCAGGTAGCCATATCCGCAGGATATGCC
>NZ_JBMDXT010000013.1:0-5538 GCF_048594475.1 Nakamurella sp.
CGTTGGCCTCCACGAGGATCTTGTCCTCGAGCGGCTGGATGTTCACGCTCGCCACGGTGTGACCTCCCCCTTCTGGGGTTCGTTCGCGCGGCGGCCACCCCGGACGGGGCGCCGTCGACATGATTGTCTGCCTGTCCCGGCGCGGTTCGGGCCCGTCGTCGCGGGTGCCGGGCCGTCACTGAGCCGTTCGACTAGCACTCTAGCCATGCGAGTGCCAGGTCTCAACCGTGGGACGGCCCGAACCCGGATCGGCGCGTCGCCGGGCCGCTCATCCCGGCCGCTCAGCCCGGCCGCTCAGCCCGGCCCGGGCGGTCAGGTCGGGGCGACCACGGCCGACCGGTTCGACCACAGCAGGCCCAGCGCCATCAGCGCGAGCGCGACGATCAGGATGGAGCTCCACTGCAGGTTGCCGGCGAAGGCGACCAGCCCCCAGCCGCCGACGGCCAGCGCCACTCCGGCCAGCCCGGCGGCCGCACCGGCCAGGGCGCGGGTCGGCCGGCCGCCCCGCAGCAGCTGCCGGGCGACCACCAGTCCGCCGGCGGCCAGCAGCAACGCCCCCGTCGCGACCCACAGCCAGGTCGCGGCCGACAGACCGGTGCGGGCCAGGAACACATCGTCGCCGCGGGCGGACAGCACGCCCCCGGCCACGAGCAGCTGCAGCAGGGCGATCAGCCCGAGCAGCACCGCGAGCAGCGTGGCCCAGGCGGGCCGGTGCTCGGAGGGCTCGGGGGGCTCGGAGGGCGCGGGGGCGACCATGCCTCGAGGGTGCCACGCGCCGGAAGCGCGCCGACCGCCGCGGTCCGCCGCCGACCGTCAGTGCGCCGCGTCGGCCAGGGCGTCCCGCAGTCGCCGCAGATCGGCCAGCGCGCCGGCCACAGTGCCGTCGGCGACGTGCGCGTCGTACCACTGGTTGTCCAGGTCGATCTCGATCCGCATGAGGGCGGCCTCGGCCGCCAGCCGGCGGCCGGGCGTCAGCTCGGTGTCCACGTGTCGCAGCCAGTCCCGGACGGCGTCCTCGTCCGGGGCGCCGTCCAGCAGGTCGGGCTGGTACTCGGCCAGCAGCAGGGTGATCGCGGTGAGGGCCGCGTCGACCTCGGCAGGCGGCAGCATCGAGCCGGCGGTGGTCACGGCCCGGATCGCCGCGGACAGCTGATCGCCGGTACGGCCGTCGGTGGTCGACCGGAGCCTGGTCAGCAGGGCCCGACCGGCGTCGGTCCGCAGGAACTGGTGGGGATCGTGGGCGGTGGTCGCGGTCATCGACGCTCCTCGTTGAGCAGGACGTGATCTCCGATCACGGTCACGTGCTGCCAGGGTAGGCGCCCGCGCGCCCGGGCCGGTCGGTTCCGCGCCCCCGCCGCTCCGCGTCGGCCCGCGCGCGCGTCGACTCACCTCACCTGCGGGTTCCCGACGGTCGGGAACCCGCGTCCGGGGCGAGTCGAGGAGCTGGGGCGACCGGCTCTCAGCCCACGTGCACGGTCGACACCGGCAGCCCGGGGTCGCCGGTGAGCGATGCGCCGGACGGCTCGACGCCGGCGGCGACGACGTGGGCGCCGACCGCGGCGATCATCGCGCCGTTGTCGGTGCACAGCCCGGGGCGGGGCACCCGCAGGGCCAGGCCGGCGGCCGTGCACCGCTCCTGGGCGAGGGCCCGGAGCCGGCCGTTGGCGGCAACCCCGCCGGCGATCACCACGGTGCCGATGCCCAGATCGGTCGCGGCCCGGACGGTCTTGGCCGTCAGCACGTCCACCACCGCCTCCTGGAACGAGGCGCAGACGTCGGGGACGTCGACCGTCCGGCCGTCCCGCTGCGCCTGCTCGACGTAGCGGGCCACGGCCGTCTTCAGCCCCGAGAAGGAGAAGTCGTAAGCCGGGTCCTGCGGTCCGGTGAGGCCGCGCGGGAAGCGGATCGCGGCCGGGTCGCCGTCGGCGGCCAACCGGTCGATGACCGGGCCGCCCGGGTAGCTCAGGCCGAGCAGCCGGGCGACCTTGTCGTACGCCTCGCCGGCGGCATCGTCGATGGTGGTGCCGATCTCGGTGATCGAACCGGCCAGGTCGTCCACCCGCAGCAGCTGGGTGTGCCCGCCGGACACCAGCAGCGCCAGGGCCGGCGCCGGCAGGGGCCCGTGCTCCAGGGTGTCGGCCGCGACGTGCCCTGCCATGTGGTTGACGCCGAACAGCGGGACGTCCCAGGCCGCCGCGTAGGCCTTGGCCGCGGCCACGCCGACCAGCAGGGCTCCGGCCAGGCCGGGCCCGGCGGTCACCGCGACCGCGTCGACCTGCCGCGGGTCGATCCCGGCCCGCTCGAAGGCCGCGCGCACCGTCGGCACCATCGCCTCCAGGTGGGCACGCGAGGCGATCTCCGGGACGACCCCGCCGAACCGGGCGTGCTCGTCCTGGCTTGACGCGACCGCGTGACCGAGCAGGTCGGGCCCGTCCGCGGTCATCCGGACCAGGCCGGCGCCCGTCTCGTCGCAGGACGTCTCGATGCCCAGGACGATCGGGCCGGACGCCGGGCCGGTCATGCCGCCGCCCCGGCCGGCCGGGCCATGGTGTACGCGTCCGCGCCGCTGGGCTGGTAGTAGCGGCGGCGCACTCCGAGAATCACGAATCCCTCCGACTCGTACAGGGCGATGGCCGGCGCGTTGTCGGTGCGCACCTCCAGCAGCACGCGACGCGGTCCGGCGTGCGCGAGCAGGTCGCGCAGCAGCGCCCGGCCCAGGCCGGCCCCCTGGGCCGACGGCCGGACCCCGATGGTGTGCACCTCGGCCTCGTCCCCGAGCAGGGCCAGGCCCGCGTACCCGTCGACGACGCCGTCGACGTCCCGGTGCACCACGTAGTGGTAGCCGGCGGCCAGCTCCCCGGCGAACATCGCCGCGGTCCACGGCGAATCGCCCGGGAACAGGATCTCCTCCAGCTCGACCAGGGCCGCGATGTCGCGCCCGGCCGCCGGTTCCAGCGCGATCGTCACGGCGCTCACCGGCCCAGCACCGATTTGCGGGCCCCGGGCACGGTGGCGTCCGGCCGGCGCAGGTACAGCGGGACGAGCGGGCCGGGCAGCGCCCCGGTGAGCAGCGGTGTCGCGGCGGCCTCGACGAGGCCGATGGCCGGCGCGTCGGCGGGCGGGGTGAGCACCGGCAGATCGAGGTCGGCGATCAGGCCCGTCCCCGCGCCGGCCACCCGCGTGGGCGTCAGCCCCGATCCGGCGAGCAGGTCCGGCAGCGCCGCGGGCGCGACCACCGCCGGCCCGAGGACGCGCCGGCCGTCCGCGGCGTAGCCGGAGACGTACACCTCACGGCGGCGGGCGTCGGTGACGACGAGCAGGGCCCCGGGCAGGGGCTGGAGGGACCGCGCGAGACCGTCGTGGCCGGGTACCCCGTGCACCGGGATGTCCAGCGCGTCGCCCAGCGCGGCCGCCGTCACCATGCCCACCCGCAGCCCGGTGAACGGGCCGGGCCCGACGCCGACCACGACGGCGTCCAGGTCGCGCACGGTGTGCCCGGCCTCGGCCAGCGCCGCGGTGACCAGCGGCATCAGCTTCTCGGCGTGGGCGAGCGGGTCGACGACCGTGTGCTGGGCCAGCACCCGCGCCGGCCGGGCCGGCCGTCCGGCCTCCAGCTCGGCGATCAGCTCGTGCGGCGGCCGGATCACGACCACGCCGGCGGTGACCGCGGGGGTCGAGGTGTCGAGGGCGAGGACGAGCACGATGGGCCATCTTACGGATGGCCGGCGGCCGGACCCGGCAGCCGGAACCGACGCCGAGCGCGGGCGGCTACCCTGACGGCCCGACGGCCCTGCGCGCGGTGGAGGTGGACGTGGCCGAACAGGTCACCCTGGCCGACGTCGCCCGCTGGGCGGGCGTGTCGGTGGCCACCGCCTCCCGCGCGCTGCACGGCACCACCGGCCGCACGGTCAATCCGGAACTGCGGGCCCGGGTCAAGGCCGCCGCGGCCGAGCTGAACTACTCCCCCAACGCCAACGCCCAGGCCGTTGTGCGGGGCACCACCACCACGGTCGGGCTGGTGGTCCACGACATCGCCGACCCGTCGGCGGCCGCGTTGGCCGCCGGCGTCATGCAGGTCGCCGCGACGCGGGACCTGATCGTGACCATCTCGGCCACCCTGTCCGACCCGCTGGCCGAGGTTCGGCACGTGGAGTCGCTGCGCCGGCAGCGCGCGCGGGCGATCGTGCTGGCCGGCTCCCGGTTCAACGATCCGGAATCGGCCGGCCGGCTCGGCGAGGAACTCGTCGGGTACGCGGTCGGCGGCGGCCGGGTGGCGGTGGTCGGCCAGCACCGCATGCCGCTGCGCACGATCGAGATCGACAACGACGGCAGTGCCCGGCGGCTGGCCACCACCCTGGCCTCGCTGGGCTACCGCCGGGCCGCCGTGCTGGCCGGGCCCGAGCTGATCGCCACCGCCGAGGACCGGATGACCGGGTTCCGCGCCGGGATGGCCGCGGCCGGCGCGCCGGTGGCGCAGGAGAACGTGCTGGTGGCCCCGCCGACCCGGGACGGCGGCTACGTGGCGATGACCGAGCTGATCGACCTCGGCCTGCTGGACGGGGTCGACGTCGTCGTCGCGGTGAACGACGTGATGGCGGTCGGGGCCATCGCCGCGCTGCGCGATCAGGGTCTGCGGGTGCCGGCCGACGTGGCCGTCGCCGGCTTCGACGACATCTCCACCCTCCGGGACGTGCGCCCGGCGCTGACCACGGTGCGGCTGCCGATGGAGCGCATCGGGGCGGACGCCCTGGCCCTGGCCCTGAGCGGCGGCCCCGACGACGAGGTCGGCGTCCGCACGGTGATCGGCGACGTGGTGGTCCGGGAGAGCACGCCGCCCCGGTCCTGAGCCGGGCGGGGCCGCGATCCGGGGCCGGGCAGCGCGGTTCGGGTGCGCTTCGGGCGCGTCTCGTGAGTCACCCGTGCGGGAGCCGCGCGGGAGCCGCGCAGGGTCGTGGGCCGGCGCACAGCAAAGACCCAGCCGGTTCCTGGCCCGGGCTGGGGTGGGCCCGCGATCGTGACGCCATGACCCTCGCCGCCACCGCCCCGCGCCCGACCCGGTCGCCGGTGACGGTCCGGCGGCGGTCGCCGGTCGCCGGGGGCGGCTGGCCGGGTCAGCTGCTGCGGTTCGCCCTGGTCGGCGGCGGGGCGAGTGCGCTGCAGCTGGCGGCCTACGCGTTCCTGGCCGACGCGGTCGGGGCGCAACCCGCCAACGTGGCGTCCTGGCTGGT
Source organism: Nakamurella sp. (assembly GCF_048594475.1). Lineage (NCBI taxonomy): Bacteria > Bacillati > Actinomycetota > Actinomycetes > Nakamurellales > Nakamurellaceae > Nakamurella > Nakamurella sp. Next base: position 5,229 of record NZ_JBMDXT010000013.1, read on the forward strand.
CGCGACCCTGCTGGCCACCGAGTTGCACCGGCGGTTCTCCTTCGGCGGCCCGAACCCGACCACGGGCCCCGCGCTCCGGCCGGGCCGCCGGCCGGAGGTCGACCACGTCGTCGGGGTCGTGACCGGGCTGGCCACGCTGCTGCTCTCCATGCTCGCCCTGGCCGCGCTGGACGATCCGTCCGACGCGGCCGGTGTGCTCGCCCTGGTCGCGGTGAACGGGTCGGTCGGCCTGCTGCGGTTCGCGGTGCTGCGGTGGTGGCTGCTGGGCCGGCCGGCGAGCGGGGGTATCGGTCCGCGGCGCGGGCGCTCC
>NZ_JBMDXT010000130.1:0-1960 GCF_048594475.1 Nakamurella sp.
TGCTCGGCGCCGCTCTCCCCCGCCTTCTGCCACGGGTTGCCGGTCGGCACGAACACGACCTCGTCCAGCGAGAACTGGTGCGCCACCTCCGATGCCGCGACCAGATGCCCGTGGTGGATGGGGTCGAAGGTGCCGCCCATCACCCCGACCCGGCGGCCCGGCGCCGTCATCCAGCCCGGCGTTTCGTCTGACCAGACCTCATGACGCCGACCGGATCTGGCCGGTGCCGGTGACCACGAACTTGGTGCTGGTCAGCTCGGCCAGCCCCATCGGGCCACGGGCGTGCAGCTTCTGGGTGGAGATCCCGATCTCGGCCCCGAAGCCGAACTCCCCGCCGTCGGTGAACGCGGTGGAGGCGTTGACCATCACCGCGGCGGCGTCGACCCGGGCGGTGAAACGCTGGGCCGCGGCCAGCGACGAGGTCACGATGGCCTCGGTGTGCCCGGTGCCGTGGGCGCCGATGTGCTCGATCGCCGCGTCGATGTCCGGAACCACCTTGGCCGCGATGTCCAGGGACAGGTACTCGGTGTCGTAGTCCTCGTCCGTCGCCGGCACCACCCCGGGGACGTCGCCGACCAGCTCGCGCACGGTGTCGTCGGCGTGCACGACCACCCCGGCCTCCCGCAGCGCGGCCACCGCCGCCGGGACGAACGCGGCGGCCGCGTCGGCGTGCACCAGCAGCGTCTCGGCGGCGTTGCACACCGAGGGGCGGCGGGCCTTGGAGTTCACCAGGATCTGCAGGGCCATCGTGTGGTCGGCGTCGGCGTCGACGTAGACGTGGCAGTTGCCGACGCCCGTCTCGATGACCGGCACCGTCGAGCCGTTGACCACGGCCTGGATGAGGCCGGCGCCGCCCCGCGGGATGATCACGTCGACCAGGCCGCGCGCGGTCATCAGGTGGGTGACCGACTCCCGGTCGGTGCCGGGCACGAGCTGCACGGCGTCGGCGGGCAGCCCGGCCGCGGCGGCGCTCGCGGACAGGATGTCCACCAGCACCCGGTTCGACTCGTAGGCCGACGCCGACCCCCGCAGCAGCGCCGCGTTGCCGGCCTTGAGCGCGATGCCGGCGGCGTCCACCGTGACGTTCGGCCGCGCCTCGTAGATGATCGCGACGACCCCCATCGGCACCCGCACCTGATCCAGGCGCAGCCCGTTGGGCAGCACCGACCCGCGCACGACGGTGCCCACCGGGTCCGGCAGCCCGGCCAGCTCGCGCAGGCCGCCGGCCATCGCCTCGACCCGGGACACGGTCAACCGCAGGCGGTCCACCAGCGAGGCGGGCGTCGAGGCGGCCTCGGCGGCGGCGACGTCCAGCTCGTTGGCGGCCAGGATCTCGTCCCGCCGGTCCAGCAGCGCGTCGGCCATCGCCCGCAGGGCCGCGTCCTTGGCCGCGCGGGTGAGCACGGCCAGCTCGGCCGCCGCGGCCCGGGAGCGCCGCGCCGACGCCAGGACCTCGTCCCGGGTCGCGGACGTGGTCTGCCGGCGGGCCGCCGGTGCGGCGGGAGCGGCGCTCTCGGACGGGGCGACCGGGTGCTCAAGGATGGACATGCTCGGACCCTTCGCTGGGCGGGGGAACTGCTGGATCGACCATAGTTGGCGACACGGCGACCAGGTCGTCCGCGTGCACGACCGGATGGCGCTGCTGCGGGGGCAGATCGGCCAGCGATCGGCCGATCATCCCGGGCAGCTCGCCGGCGTCGTGCCCGACGAACCCGCGGGCCACGACCTCGCCGGTCGGCGCCAGCAGGTCGACCACGTCGCCGGACTCGAAGTCGCCGAAGAAGTGGGTGATGCCGGCCGGGAGCAGCGACTTGCGGCGCCGGACGACCGCGGTCACGGCGCCGGCGTCCAGCCCGATCGAGCCGGCCGAGGTGGCCGCGTGCCGCAGCCAGAACAGGCGGGCCGGCGTGCGCCGGGTGGCCGGCGCGAACGCCGTGCCGACGACCGGTCCGGGGGCCGC
>NZ_JBMDXT010000131.1:0-4307 GCF_048594475.1 Nakamurella sp.
ACCGCCATGCCGAACAAGGCGGTCTGGATCGAGGCCTCCACGAGCGAGGCGACGTTCACCGGCGACTTCCGCTTCGGGTACGAGGGCAACGAGTACCTGATCAAGAACGTGACCATCACCCAGCCGGCCGCGCAGAACGCCAACGGCACGGCCGTCACCAACTACCGGGTGATGGAGGCCGATCTGAACGCGGTGAACGTGCCGACCAACCTGCGGGGCGGGATGTTCAACGTGAACCAGGTGCCGCAGCTGAAGTCCTACATCAGCGACGGACACTGACCGACGCGCGACCCGAAGGGCCCGGCCACCGGCCGGGCCCTTCGCGTGCGTCCGGCCGGAGGTTCGGCGGCCGCCCGCGGCCCGGCCGGGCCCGGTCAGCGGGTGACGGATTGCGCCCGCTCGGCGGTCCGGACCTTGTCCGGGTTGCGGACGAGGTAGATGGCGGTGATCCGGTCGTCGGCGACGTCCCAGGTGAGCACGGTGTCCAGCACGTCGCCGACGTAGCCCAGGACGCCGGCCCGGCCGTTGACCAGGGCGGGCTCGATCCGGACCTCGTCGCCGAAGCCCTTGGCCCGGATGCCCATGAGGAACCGGCCCACCTTGTCCGCCGTGCGGATCGGCCGCAGTCCGGCGGAGACCTTGCCGCCCCCGTCGGCGGTCAGCACCACGTCGGGGGCGAGCACGTCCAGTAGGTCCTGCAACTCGCCGGTGGTCGCGGCCCGCAGGAACCGCTCGGCGACCTGCCGGGCCGATGAGTCGCGCGGGGTCGCGCCGTCCGGCGACGGCCGGCGGGCCTGCACCCCGGACCGGGCCCGGTGGGCGATCTGCCGCACCGCCGCGGACGACTTGCCCAGCGCCTCGGCGATTTCGTCGTGGCCGAACGCGAACACCTCGCGGAGCACGAACACCGCCCGCTCGTCCGGGGTCAGCGAGTCGAGGACGACCCTCATGGCCATCGAGACCGCGTCGGCCAGCACGGCGTCGTCGGCGACATCGGGCACCGTCACCAGCGGCTCGGGCAGCCACGGGCCGACGTAGTCCTCCCGGCGCCGGGCGTTGCCCCGCTGCCGGTTCAGCGCCTGCCGGGTCGCGATCCGGGCCAGGTAGGCCCGCGGGTTCCGGATCTCGGACGTCCGGGCCGCCTCCTGCCAGCGCAGGTAGCTCTCCTGGACCACGTCCTCGGCGTCGGTCACCGACCCGGTGATCTCGTAGGCGATGGTGAACAGCAGATCCCGGTGCCGGACGAAGTCGTCCAGGCCGGCATCGGATCCGGGGTCCGGGGCGGGACGGTCGGGGCCGGTCATGCGCCCGGCACCCGGCACGACTCGGAGAATCCCTGGGACGACAGGCCCAGGGTCGAATTGAATCGGGATCGCAGGTTCTCCACGGCCACCAGCATGGTCAGCTCGACCAGGCCGTCGTCGCCCAGGTCGGCGCGCAGGGCCGCGGCCATCCCGTCGGTCACCGCGGGCGGTGTGGCGGTGGCCGCCTCGGCGAACTCCATCACCCGCCGTTCCAGCGGGGTGAACGCGTCGCTGGTGCGCCAGGTCGGCACCTGCTCCAGCTTGGCCGGTTCCACTCCCTGCGCGTGCGCCAGGAAGTAGCCGAAATCCAGGCACCACCCGCACTCGATCTGCACCGCCGCGGTCATCTGCGCGAGGGTGCCCAGGTGCGGCGGCAGGGTGCGCAGCCGGGACACCCCGGCCTCCAGCGCGAGGTCGGCGCGGAGCACCCGCGGGTTGTGCCACATCGCCCGCAGGGGATCGGCCGGGCCACCGAATCTCCGGGCGATCAGGCGGTCGATCCACCTGGCGAACCAGCCCGTCGGCGGGTCCAGGGGAACGCGGGCGCGGGGGGAGCGGGTCAGCGTCGATGTGGTCATGTCCATGGGACACCGGCCGGCCGGGAAATGTGACCGGCGGCCAGGGACGGGCCGCCGGCGTGACCGGCCGGCGTGACGGGCCGGCGTGACGGGTCGGCGTGACCGGCCGGCGTGACCGGTCCCCGGCTGGGCCGGGCCGCGGGATCCGACGGACACCGGGTGGACACCCGCGCGGATCATCCGGCCCCGAATGTGACGGGTGGGACGGTTGAGTGCGATGTCGTCCGGTTGAGTCGGTCCGGGGCGCGGTGGCCGGGTTGCCCCGGTTCCGTTTCCCCGGACCGCTCGCCGAACCCGGCGTGCGTGTCTCGACGCACCGGGCTCTCCACGGGTGCGGCCGTTATGCCGGGGTCGGTGTCCAAGGTGTGGGGATCGTGTATCCGCGCCACCGGTACCGGGTGACCGGCACGGCCGCGAGGTTGAACAACTCGATCCCGTCCGCCGACAAGGGTTTCCACCGGCCACTGGGGTCGGTGAACTGTCGACGGACGTCGGCCCAGTTCCACCGGTGCATGGTCCGCAACCAGCGCACGACCCGCCACCAGAGGAATCTGGCCAGGGTGTTGAAGGTATGAGCGGCCACCGCGTAGCGGAAATAGGTCGACCAACCGGTCAGGAACCGGTTGATCTTGGTGATCACGGCCCCGGGGGGCTGTTGCGATGTCCTGGGCGTCAGGGCACGAATCCTGGCCTTCGCCGTCCGGACCCGCCGGGCGTCGACGAAGGTGTAGACGTACCACTGATCGGTTCCGAACTTCCGGCGCCACTGGAGGTGGAACCCCAGGAAGTTCATGCCCTCGCTCAGGTGGGCCACCCGGGTCTTGTCCGCGGAGTACCGCAGCCCGATGGTGGCCAGGACCCGACCGATGTCTTCGTGCAGGGTCACAGCGTCGTCCCGGGTGCCGTACACGAGGACCGCGAAATCGTCCGCGTAGCGGACGATCCGCCAGTTCGGCAGGCCCTGGGCGCGACGGACTCGCCGCCGCTGGTAGTCGGTGGACATGCTCCCGCCCGGCCGCCAGGGCGCCTGCACGTGCTCATCGAGCACGTGCAGCGCGATGTTGGCCAGCAACGGGGACAAGATCCCACCCTGCGGGGTGCCGGTATGGGTGTCCTGGTGTTCGCCGAGTTCGGTCATCACCCCGGCCTTGAGGAACGCCCTGACCAGCGCCACGACGCGTTTGTCCTTGACCCGGCGACGCACCCGGTCCAGCAGGACTGTGTGGTCGATCCGGTCAAAGCACGCCTCGATATCGGCGTCCACCACCCACCGGTAACCCTGGGTGCCGAACCGCTGAATCTCCGCGACCGCGTCATGAGCCCGCCGACGAGGCCGGAAACCGTACGAGACCGACAGGAAATCGGCCTCGAAGATCGGTTCCAACACCAACTTCAGCGCGGCCTGGACCACCCGATCGGCGACCGTCGGGATACCCAAGCTGCGCAGCTTGCCCGACCCGTGACCCTTCGGGATCAACCGTTGCCGCACCGGCATCGGACGGAACGAGCCGTCCTTGACCGCGAGCCGCAACTGCTCCAGGAACCCCTCGACCCCACCGGGCAGGTCCGCGACCATGGCGGCCCGAAGACCGTCCACCCCCGCGGTCCTGGCCCCGGTATTGCCGACCACCCGGTCGAACGCCACCTGCATCGTCGACCGGTCGTACACGAAATTGAACAGGTCATCGAACCGGCGACCCGGATCGGTCACCGCCCAACGGTGAAGCTTGGTCTGCATCCCCGATACCCGCTGCCACGACTGGTCGTCGCTGCGGCCGCCGCGATTCCCCGGCGGATCTTTCGGCATCACAGCATCCTTCCCCTCGCGTACCCGCTGCCGCCCTTCCCCATGTACCGGGCTCTCCCCGGCTCGGAGTACTACGACGGCTCCGCCCCACCCCCGGCCCGATCGGCCGGTCACGAACCCACCCCGGTGGCCGCGCCGGATCACGCGGCCCCGGGGAAGGACCGGGGATGGTTCCCACGTTCACTGCTGCTCGCTCGACGAAGGAGGAGCCCAACTCGGTCCCTGCGGCATCGACATGGCTACGCCGTAGACCTTCACCACGCCCTCCCGGCAACCCAAGCGACAGCCACCCAGAAGTTCCCCCACCACCATCAGCGGGGTGCGCACCGCACCCGACCCACATCCGCCAGATTCCGGGTCGGTCATCAATTAAGGGACGTAAACGCTGGTTCCTCGCGTACTCCTCTCCGTCACGCTCGCCGGACCCACCCCATCTGGCAGTCCTGGACCGTCCCGGCTTTGTCAGGGCTGCTCCCACCCGTTCCCGGCGTACCCCGGCAACGGGCTGCCCTCAGCTCCACCGCCCCGCTACGACAGGGTCAGCGGTGGTGGCCTCTCACCTCCACTCGAACAAGCAGCGCCTCGTGGCGCACCGCCGGCGTTGATGATCCGCGCGGG
>NZ_JBMDXT010000132.1:0-7797 GCF_048594475.1 Nakamurella sp.
GGCACGGTCACCCCGACCGAATCGAGCGACGCGGACAAGGACAAGGTCGTCAACCAGCGGCCGTCCAGCCAGACCCAGGTCGCCCAGGATTCCGCGGTCAATCTGGAGATCGGCAAGGGCGTGAGCCTGATCGCCGTGCCCAACGTCGTGTCCTACACGCCGGAGGAGGCCAAGAAGGCGCTCAACGCGGCCAACCTCCAGTACGAGGAGGTGCCGCAACCCTCGTCGGACGCCGACAAGGGCAAGGCGCTCTCCCAGGACCCGGCCGCGCAGACCCCGGTGCAGCCGGGTTCGACGGTCAAGGTGACGGTCGGCACGGGCCTGCAGATCGTGCAGGTGCCCGACGGTCTGGTCGGCAAGTCCCTGGACGAGGCCACCCAGATCCTCACCGACGCCAAGCTGCAGGTGGTGTCGCAACGGGCGGACTCGGCCGAACCGGAGAACGAGGTCACGGCGGTCGATCCGGCCGTCGGCACCCGGGTGCAGGAGGGCACGCCGATCACCCTGACCGTGTCCAACGGCAACCTGATGGTGATGCCGAACCTGGTCAACAGCACTCCGGACGAGGCCGTGGCCGCCCTGAAGGCCCGCGGGTGGGCCGGCGACTCGGTCCGCCAGACGACCCAGGAGGTGTCCAACCCGGGTCTGGTCGGGGCCATCATCAGCCAGAACCCCGCGTCCGGCACCACCGTGCCCAAGACGACCGCCGTCCGGGTCGTCGTCGGGGTGGCGGCGCCCCCGCCGACGACGTCGCAGCCCAGCTCGCCGGCGTCGTCGGCGCCGAGCAGCTCAGCTCCGCCGGCATCGGAACCGGCCTCCCCCGCGCCGCCGGCCGCACCGCCGGCCGGAGGCTGACGTCCCAGCCGGCTCGATCTGGATTCACAACGAGTTGGGAGGTGGTCTGCACGTGCGGCTCCGGGCTCGCTCACAGGATCCACAAGCTGGTCCGGCACTGTCGTACCCATGAGCCAGGACATGACCCCGCGCGCCGGTGACCAGCCCGCCGGTGCCCGCGACAGCAGCGAGCAGGGCAGTGCGAACCACCCGGTCAACCCCGCCGTGAACACCCCGGTCAACCCGTCGGCGGAGCCCGCCGCCGGCCGCTACGCGGCCCCGTCGGATGCCACGTCGACCCGGTCCTTCGGGTCGTCCGGCTATCCGGGCGCCCCCTCCCAGGCGTGGAGCCAGGCCCCCGGCGGCCCGGCGCGACCCGGCGCGGGTGCGACGAACGAGCAGTCCGGCTGGCAGCCGCGACCCAGCGGCGCCTGGTCGAGCCAGCCCTGGGCGGCTCCCGGCGCCGCGTCGAGCGCCTCGACCGGCCGGTACACCCAGACCCTGCCCCCGACCGGACCGGAGGCCTACCGGTCCGCCGGCCAGCCCGGGTACCCGCTGGGGACGGCCGGCTCCGCCGGCGGCCCGAGTCCGGCGACGGCCACTGCCCCCAAGCCCCGCCGCAAGACCTCCCTCGTGGTGGCGACGACCACCGCCCTGGCGCTGGTGGCCGGCGTGGCCGGCGGCTGGGCCGGCGCGGCCCTGCACGACAACAGCACGGCCGCCGCGGACAGCTCGCTCAGCCGGCTCAACACCGGCGCCCCGGTCTCGCAGAACCTGACTCCGGCGCCCGCCGGGTCGGTCCAGGAAGTCGCGGCCAAGGTGCTGCCGTCGGTCGTGTCGGTGCTCGCGAGCTCCAGCCAGAGCTCGGGCGAGGGCTCCGGCGTCATTCTCACCGCGGACGGGCTGATCCTCACCAACAACCACGTCGTCGACGGGGCCACCGATCTGGAGGTCCGGTTCAACGACGGCACCACCGCGTCCGCAACCGTCGTCGGCAAGACGGCGACCGACGACCTGGCCGTCATCAAGGCCGACGGCGTGTCCGGGCTGACCCCGGCCAGCCTGGGCAGCAGCGGCAGCCTGCAGGTCGGCCAGCAGGTCGTCGCGATCGGCTCGCCGCTCGGCCTGTCCGCCACCGTGACCTCGGGCATCGTCTCGGCCCTCAACCGGCCGGTGCGCACCGCGTCGGAGGAGCAGACCAGCCGCAGCCAGAGCCAGGACACCATCATCAACGCGGTCCAGACCGACGCCGCGATCAACCCGGGCAACTCGGGCGGCGCCCTGGTCGACAGGGGCGGCAACGTCATCGGCATCAACTCGGCGATCGCCTCGCTGTCCGACACCTCCGGCGGCGGCCAGGCCGGCAACATCGGCGTCGGCTTCGCCATCCCGATCGACCAGGCCAAGCGGATCGCGCAGGAGATCATCGACACCGGCAAGGCGACCCACGCCGTGCTGGGGGCGTCGGTGGGCGACGCCACCGACGGCAACAGCCAGATCGCGACCGGCGCCAAGATCGCCACCGTCACCCCGGGCAGCGGCGCCGAGGCGGCCGGCCTGCAGGCCGGCGACGTGGTCACCGGGATCGGCTCGGTCAAGATCGAGAGCGCGGACGCCCTGATCGCGGCGGTGCGGGCGCAGGCCCCCAACGGCACCACCACCATCACGTTCACCCGGGACGGCAAGTCCCAGACGGTGGACGACACCCTGGGGTCGGCCGCCGCCAACTGCCACCCCTCGGACCGCCGGAGCCCGCGATCATCCCCCAGGATCGCGGGCTCTCGGCCGTTCCCGGGACCGGGTCCGTCAGACGGCCGACAGCCGCAACCGCTCGACGTCCTGCTCCAGCGGGGCGACCAGGTCGGCGGCGGCCCGGTCGCCGCAGTCGGCGAGCCAGTTGGCGAGCATCCGGTGACCGCCCTGGGTCAGCACCGACTCCGGATGGAATTGCACGCCCTCCACGGCGTGCTCGCGGTGCCGCAGGGCCATGATGACCCCACCCTCGGTCCGCGCGGTGACCTCCAGCGCGGCGGGCACGGTGCCGTCGACGACCGCCAGGGAGTGGTAGCGGGTCGCGGTGAACGGGTTCGGCAGGCCCGCCAGGACGCCGGTGCCGCCGTGCTCGACGAGGGACGTGCGACCGTGCAGCAGCTCCTCCGCCCGGTCCACCGTCGCGCCGTACACCTCGGCGATCGCCTGGTGACCCAGGCATACGCCGAACACCGGCAACCGGCCGGCCGCCCAGCGCACCATCTCCTCGGTCACCCCGGCGTCGGCGGGCGTGCCGGGCCCGGGGGACAGCAGGATGCCGTCGACCTCGATCCCGGGCACCTCGTCGGTGGTCACCGCGTCGTTGCGCCGGACCACGCACTCAGCCCCGAGCTGCTCCAGGTACTGCACGAGGTTGAACACGAACGAGTCGTAGTTGTCGACCACCAGAATGCGCGTCACGCCGACCAGAGTCCCACACCCCTCCCCGCGCGGATCAACAACGCCGGCGCGGACCAACTCGCCCCGAATGGGACGGGCGGGACGAGAGTCGTCGACTTCGTCCGCGCAGGTGTGCACACCGCCGGTGTGGATCGCCGCGCGGATCAACTCCCCCGGAATGTGACGGCTGGGACGGAAGGCGACGATTTCGGCCGCGCCGGGCCAGATGATCCGCGCGGGAGGGGAAGCCGGGGGTGAGGTGCGGGCGGGAGGCCGGGGGTGAGAGGGCCGGGCGGGGCGGCGTCAGCCGGTGGTGACGCGGTCGAACGGCAGGTAGGGCTCGAGCCAGGGAAAGACGACGAAGAACAGCAGGGCCACGACGGCCAGGAACAGCACGAGCGAGAGCCCCAGCCGGGCGGCGGTCGGGCCGGGCAGGTGGCGCCAGATCCAGGCGTACACGTCGGTCCTCAGGTCTCGGTCAGTTCGGGCGGCAGGTACCCGGGGGCCTTGGCGTAGCTGGCGACCAGCACCCCGTGGATGATCATCCGTTCCGCGTCGGAGAACTGCGGGTGGCAGGTGGTCAGGGTGATCAGCCGCTGGGCGTCCGGCGGGACCGTCGTGGACAGCACGGTCGGCACCGGCAGCACCTGCGCGTAGTCCGACGGCACGGTGATCTCCCGGCCGTAGACCCCGGCGTAGGTGCCGGTCTGCACGGACACCCCCGAGCAGTGCGGCCGGGTCTGCGCGGCCCAGCCCGCCTCCTCCTCGGCCATCGGCAGCACCCGGTAGACGAACCAGTCGTCCTGCGTCTCCACCACGATGGCGTCGCACGAGCGCAGCAGACCCAGATCGTTGAACGGCGAGCCCTTGGACACCCGGTGGCCGGCGACCGCGAAGTTGCCCTGCTCCCCGGGCAGCTGGGTCTGGGAGTAGTGGCCCGGGCCGATGTACAGGTCGTCCGGGTCGGTCCCCTCGACCACCGTGAACACGTAGTCGGCGCCGAGCGCGGGGATCCGCAACTTGGCGAACCCCTCGCCGAGCACGGTGTCGTACCGCGGCACCCGCTGCTGGGGGTCGGTGGCCAGCTGGGGCGCGGCCGAGGCGGTGACCGTCGCGGTCTCCTGCGACTGCGCCCAGACCCGGTCGACCTGGGTGGTGGCCGCCGCCTGCTTGCGCTCGCCGAACAGGTCGGTGACGTAGACCTCGTAGACGACGAACAGCAGCACGACGACGCCCAGGGTGATCAGCAGCTCGCCGACCCCCCGGATCAGGGTGCGGCCGACGCCACGGCGCGGGCGCGGTGGCGTGGGCGGAGTCGTGGTCGCGGTCACCGGCCCGCCTCGGTCGCCGACTTCATCCGGATCGTCCCGTCGTAGGCGGGCAGCTCCACCTCGTCGACCGGGGTCACCTCGTAGCCCAGGTGGTACTTGTCCACGTACTGGAGGAGCAGCCGCACCCCGGGCTCGCGGTCGAGGGCGGCGGACATCGACGCCGCGTCGCCGATCGCGGTGATGACGAACGGCGGCGAGTAGGTCCGCCCCTGGAGCAGCAGGGTGTTGCCGATGCACCGCACCGCCGAGGTGGTCAGCACCCGCTGGTCCATGATCATCATTGCTTCGGCACCACCGGCCCACAGCGCGTTGACGGCCGCCTGCACGTCCTGCTGGTGGATCACCAGGTCGTCGGGGTCGACCCCGGCCGGGTAGTTGCCGTCGGAGTCGCGCGGGGCGTCGGACATGGTGACCCGGAGGCCGGGGCCGACCACCGGAACCAGCCCCGCGGCCGGCGCGAGCGCGTCGACCTGCGCGAGGGCCTGCTCGACCTGCGGCGAGACGTCGCCGTCCGCCGCCTGCCCGACCTGCGCCTGGAGCTGGGCGGCCTGCGCGTCAGCGGCCAGGACCCGCTGCTGGGCGTCGCGCACGACGACCGACAGGTCCACCGACCGGGTGCCCACGTCCTCGCCCCCGGCCGACGCCCGGGCGACGCCGAGCAGCAGCCCGGCGACCAGGCAGGCGACCACGGCACCGATCCGCCAGCCCAACGGGCGTCCGGCGCTCATCGGGATCGCTCCCGACCGACATGCCTCACGAGTGCTCCGTGCTCCCCATCCGTCGCGACCGCCTCGTCCCGCCCTCCGCGGACCGCCGTGGCGACGTCGGGCGCGGGTGGTGGGGCCGCCGTCGATCGGGCGGCATCGGGCGCGGCACACCGTAGGCTAGGGCCAGTGGCATACAGCCCCGGTGATGCGCTCACCGGTGGTGTCGGACGCAGGAGGTACAGGTGCCCAAGTCCAAGGTCCGCAAGAAGGTTGCGACCAGCACGGCCAACTCGTCGACCCAGGCCAACGAGGCGGCCGCCGCGGCCGCCCGCGCACACGTCGCCGCCCCGTCGTCGCCGCTGTACGTGGGCATCATGCTCGGCCTGATGGTCCTGGGCCTGGTCTGGCTGGTCGTCTACTACCTGTGGGGATCGAACATCCCGTTCATCGCCGGTCTCGGGAACTGGAACTTCGCCATCGGCTTCGCCCTGATGATCGCCGGGCTGCTGATGACCATGCGGTGGCGCTGACCGTCCGGCCGCACCGCGGGGAAACCACACGCGTGTGATTCATCCCCACTGTGGACAACCCCTGTGGACAACGCCGCCGGCGGGCCACCGGTGACCGCGGGCACGGACTTCCCCGGACCGGGATCCCGGGTCTGGCGGCCGGCTCCGGCCCTGGTGGGGCTCCTGCTCGGGCTGGCCGCGCTCGCCGTGGTCGGCGCGTTCCTGCCCCGGGAACCCCTGGACCGGATCGTGGCCGGCGTTGCGGCGCTGGCGCTGCTGGCGCTGGCCGCCCTGGCCCACCGGCGGCGGCTGGTCGCCGGCCCCCGTGGTCTGCTGATCCGCACCATCGGCGGACGGCGGCTCATCCCCTGGTCGGACGTGCGGGCCGGGGAGTGCGGGCGGACCAAGCGCATGGGTTCGTCGACGCTGGAGATCGACCTGGTGGACGAGGAGCTGTTGCTGTTCGGCCGGGTCGAGCTGGGCGCCGACCCGGCGGACGTGGCCGCGGCGCTGGCCGGCTGGTTCCCGATCGGCTCCGGGCCGTCCTGACGCCCACGCGACCAGCCCAGACGGCCGGCGCGACCACCCCGTCCTGACGGCCGGTCAGTGCGCCGGGATGCAGGCCACCTGTCCGGCGATCTGGTAGACGCAGTACCAGGAACCGATGCGGTCGCCGGCGTAGACTGTGAGGCCGGCCAGCACGACGACCACCGCGGCGCACACCCCCCACTGCCAGAGCCGGCGGGTGGCCCGCGGCGGGAAGACCATGGCCGCGCCGACCACGGCACCGACCACGAGCCCGCCCAGGTGGCCCTGCCAGGACAGGCCGGGGTAGGTGAAGGTGATGACGACGTTCAGCGCCAGCACCACGATCAGCGGCCGCAGGTCCAGACGCAGCCGCCGGAACGTCACCAGGAGCGCCCCCATCAGGCCGTACACCGCTCCCGACGCTCCGATGGTCAGGCTCACCGGCGCGCTGAACAGCAGCACGCTGACCGACGAGCCGAGCAGGCTGAGCAGGTAGATCGCCAGCATCCGGGACCGGCCGAGGATGCGTTCGAGCGGGATGCCCAGCCAGTACAGCGACAGCATGTTGGTGGCCAGGTGGATGAGGCTCCCGTGCAGGAACCCGGCGCTGAGCAGCCGCCAGTACTCGCCGGATGCGACCTCGGCCGGGATCAGCCCGCCGTGCAGGTACAGCCCGGAGGTCGACAGGTCCATCGCCGACCGCGACTGCACGGCGGTGATCAGGAAGAACGCGAGGTTGATCGCGATCAGGGTGATCGTGACGACGGGCCGCTGCCCCAGGCGGGCACCGGCCACCGTCCGGGGGGCGGTGGCGCTCGCCCGACCCTGGGCGACGCACTCGCGGCAGTGGAAGCCGACGGAAGCCGGGGTCAGGCACTCCGGACAGGCCGGCCGCTCGCACCGGGAACAGGACAGCGGCGTCGCCCGGTCCGGGTGCCAGGTGCACGGCCGTACCGGTGGCCCGGCGAATGCCGGGCCCGGGCCGGGGACGGCGGTCAGCTCGAGGACTCCTCGGGGTCCTCGATGGAGATCGAGGTGATGACCACGTCGTCGGTCGGCCGGTCGAACCGGTCGGTCCGGGTGGTGGCGATCGCGTCGACGACGTCGCGCGAGGCCTGATCGGCGACCTCACCGAAGATGGTGTGCCGGCGGTTCAGGTGCGGCGTCGGGCCGACCGTGATGAAGAACTGCGAACCGTTGGTGCCGGGGCCGGCGTTGGCCATGGCCAGCAGGTACGGCTTGTTGAACGCCAGCTCGGGGTGGAACTCGTCCGCGAACTGGTAGCCCGGGCCGCCCGAGCCGGTGCCGGTGGGGTCACCGCCCTGGATCATGAAGCCCTCGATCACCCGGTGGAAGATCGCGCCGTCGTAGAACGGACCCTCCGTCCCGCCCGAGGCGTTCTTGGTCGTGTACTTCGCGGTGCCCTTGGCCAGCTTCACGAAGTTGCTGACGGTCTTG
>NZ_JBMDXT010000133.1:0-8974 GCF_048594475.1 Nakamurella sp.
CGGCTCGGTCACGTCGGCGTAGAAGCGGTGCAGCACCCCGGGAACCTGGTCGGCGTACGAGGCGTGCAGGAACCCCTCCTGCTCCAGGGTCCGCCCGCGGGTGGAGACCCGGTACTCCCCCGCCGCCTGCGCCGCGGTCCAGTCCGCGACGAGGCTGGCGTGGTAGATCGGCCGGCTCATCGGATCTCAGACCGCCAGCACGGTCGGCACGATCATCGGACGGCGGCGATAGGTGTCGCCGACCCAGCGCCCGACCACCCGGCGCACCGCCTGGGCGACCCGGTGCGGGTCGGTGATGCCGTCCGCCTCGGTGCGGGCCAGCTCGGCCTCGACCAGCGGCACCACGGCGTGCAGCGCCTTCGGGTCGTCCGAGAAGCCGCGTCCGGAGATGGTGGGCGAGGCCATCGCCCGGCCGGTGTGCGTGTCGATGGCGACGGTGATCGAGATGAAGCCGCCCTCCCCGAGCACCAGCCGGTCGGACAGCGTGTTGTCGCCGACGTCGCCGACGGCATTGCCGTCCACGTACACCATGCCGACCTCGACGTGGCCGACCACCGACGCCTTGCCGCCCCGCAGGTCGACCACCGTGCCGTTCGGCGCGAAGATCACCCGCTCCTCGGGCACTCCGGTGGCGATGGCCAGCTTGGCCTGCGCCCGCAGGTGCCGCCACTCGCCGTGCACCGGGATCACGTTCTTGGGCCGCACCGCGTTGTATAGGTACAGCAGCTCACCGGCCGATGCGTGCCCGGACACGTGCACCTTGGCCACGCCCTGGTGCACGACCGTTACGCCGATCTTGGCGAGCTCGTTGATGATGGTGAACACGCTGGTCTCGTTGCCCGGGATCATCGAGGACGCCAGGATCACCGTGTCCCCGGCGGTCAGGTTGACCTGACGGTGCTCGCCGCGGGACATCCGCGACAACGCCGACAGCGGTTCCCCCTGGGACCCGGTCGAGATCAGCATGACCTGGTCCGGCGGCAGCTCCAAGACCTTGTCCAGCGAGCGGATCAGCCCGTCCGGCACGGTCAGCAGACCCAGGTCCTGGGCGATCTGCATGTTGCGCACCATCGACCGGCCGACGAAGGCCACCTTGCGCCGGTGCCGGTACGCCGAATCCAGCATCTGCTGCACCCGGTGCACGTGGCTGGCGAAGGAGGCGACGATCACCCGCTGGGTGGCCTTGGCGATGAACGAGTCCATCACCGGACCGATCTCCCGCTCCGGGGCGACGAAACCGGGCACCTCGGCGTTGGTCGAGTCGACCAGGAACAGATCGACCCCCTTGTCGCCGAGCCGGTTGAAGCCACCCAGGTCGGTCAACCGGCCGTCCAGCGGCAACTGGTCCAGCTTGATGTCACCGGTGTGCAGCACCGTGCCGGCCGGCGTGCGGATGCTCACCGCGAGCGCGTCCGGGATCGAGTGGTTCACCGCGAAGAACCGCAGGTCGAACGGGCCGACCCGGCGCTTGTCGCCCTCGGCGACGACCTGCAGGTTCGGCGTCAGCCGGTGTTCCCGGCACTTGGCCGCGATCAGGGCCAGGGAGAACCGGGCGCCGAGCACGGGCAGGTCGGGCCGCAGCCGCAGCAGCCACGGCAGCGCCCCGATGTGGTCCTCGTGACCGTGGGTGATGACGACCGCGTCGATGTCCTCGACCCGGTCCTCGACCAGCCGCAGGTCGGGCAGGATCAGATCGACACCGGGCTGGCCGTCCTCGGGGAACAGCACCCCGCAGTCGACGACGAGCAGCCGCCCGTCGAACTCGTAGACCGTCATGTTCCGGCCGATCTCGCCGATCCCGCCCAGCGCCACGACCCGCAGCGCGTCCCGGGCCGGGGGCCGGGGCGGTGGCGGCGTCCGGGGCGGGCGACCCGAGGATCGACCGGACGGTGCGGAGGATCCGGAGCCGGCCGGACCGCTCATCGCGCTCCTCCCACACGATCGACGGAGCGATGACGCGCCCCTGATTCGCTCGCCCGCTCGCTCATCGCGCTCCTCCCACACGCTCGACGGAGCGATGACGTGCCCCTGATTCGCTCGCCCGCTCGCTCATCGCAGCGGACCGATCTCGTCCAGGTCACGCGCGATCAGCTCGGTCTGTTTGGGCGTCGCGGGAATCTGTGGCAGGCGTGGATCGCCCACCCCGAAGCCGCGCAGCCGCAGCGCGGCCTTGGCGAACACCAGGCCGGCCCCGCCGCCGCAACGCCCCATCGCCCGGTGCGCCGGCATCAGGTCGTAGTGCAGCTTGCGCGCCGTCGCGTAGTCACCGGCCTGCGCGGCATCCACCATCGCCCGCAGGTGCCCGCCCAGCACGTGCCCCAGGATGCTGACGATGCCGACGCCGCCGACCGACATCCAGGGCAGGTTCAGCGGGTCGTCGCCCGAGTAGTAGGCCAGGTCGCTGCCGGCCATCACCTGGGAGCCGGCGTACAGATCGCCCTTGGCGTCCTTGACCGCGGTGATCCGCGGGTGCTCGGCCAGCCGCAGCAGCGTCTCCGGCGCGATCGCCACGACGGCCCGCGGCGGGATGTCGTACAGCATGACCGGCAGGTCGGTGGCGTCCGCGACGGCGGCGAAATGCGCCAGCAGGCCGTCCTGCTGCGGGCGCGAGTAGTAGGGGGTGACGACCAGCGCGCCGTGCGCCCCGGCCTTCTCCGCCGCCTTGGCCAGCTTGACCGAATGCGCGGTGTCGTAGGTGCCGACCCCGGCCACCACGGTGGCCCGGTCGCCGACCGCGTCGACGACGGCGCGGACGATCATCTCCTTCTCGGCGTCGCTGGTGGTCGGGGACTCACCGGTGGTGCCGTTGACCACCAGACCGTTGTTGCCCTCGTCGACCAGCCGCTCGGCCAGCAGGCCGGTGGCGTCCACGTCCAACTCGCCGGTCGCGGTGAAGGGGGTGACCATGGCGGTCAGCACGGTGCCGAAGGGTCGGCCCGGCCGCCCGGCCGGCCCCGCGGAAAGCGTCGTCATACCTGGAAACCTACCGTCACGGCGGGTGTCCGTCGGTCATCACCCGGCAGTGGCGCGCGCTCCGGCGCGTGACGCCGGCGACCCGGCCGGGTTCAGAACCCCCGCTGGAGCTGCCGCAGGCCGCCGACCGCCGCCGGATCGCCCTCGAACTCGAGCTCGACGGCGTCCCGCCCGGACAGCCAGAGCAGGATCTCGCCGGGTTCGCCGACCAGGGTCACCACCGGCTCGCCCTTGCGCAGCACGATCGGGTCGCGCCCCGGGATCCGGGCCTGGACCCCGCAGCCGGCCTTGCGGACGAACAAGCGGGACAGGACGGACGAGACGCTCCGGGTCAGTTCGGCGGTCTGGGCCGCCGACAGCTCGCGGGGCCGCCAGCCGGGGCGCCCCCGCCGGACGTCCTCGTGGTGGATGAACATCTCGTTGCCGTTGGCGAGGTCGTTCAGCGGGCCCCAGCCCAGCGGGTTCCAGGCCGGTGGCCCCTGGCGGTACTGCTCGATCAGGTCGGGCCAGGGCCGGGCCAGGTACCCGTCCTGCGCCTTCTCGGTGAAGCCGTGCAGCGGCGGCACGACCGAGCCGGCCGCGCCCAGCGGATCCCGCTCCCGGACCAGCAGGTGGGCCAGCAGGTCGCGGGTCTGCCAGCCGTCGCACAGGGTGGGTTGATCGGGTCCGACCTGCGCGAACAGGTCGGCCAGCGCCGCGCGTTCGGTCCGGGCCAGACTCATGACCGCACCGCAGATTCTGCGGCCGGTTCCGCCGCCGCCTCGGGACTCGTCGCCACCCGGCCCACCGGGGGCGCGTCGCTTCGGGACCGACCACTGACTGGCACACGCACGCTCATTGGCGCCAATGTACGTGCCGGTCAGCGGGTGATGCCGGTGTGCCCGATGGAGTAGCGCCCGGGCTGCGGCAGCAAGGCCAGGCCGTGCGGCCCGTTGCCCACCGGGATCTTCTGCAGCAGGCTGCCGTCGACCGTGCTGATCACGTAGACGACGTTGTCATAGCGGCCGGAGAGCCAGAGCTGGCTGCCGTCGGCGCTGACGTTGCCCATGTCCGGACTGCCGCCGCCGGGTAGCTGCCACTTCGTGATCGGATCGCCGGTCAGGGCGTCGAGGACGCTGATGGAACCCTCGTGCCGGTTGGTGACGTAGAGCTTGGTCGCGTCCCGGCTGAAGTACAGGCCGTGCGCGCCGTCGCCGGTCGGGATGTGCCGGGTGACGGTCTGCAGGTCCTGGTCCAGCACCCAGACCCCGTCCGAGTCGGAGTCGGCGATGTAGAACTTCGAGCCGTCCGGCGCGATCCGGAGGTCCTGCGGCCCCATCGTGGTGTTGCGGGTCGGCATGTCGACCATCCGGATCAGCTGGTGCGTCTGCATGTCCACCACCGCCACCCGGCCGTCGAACTCGCAGGAGAAGACGGCGATCGTGCCGTCCGGGGTGAAGTCGCCGTGGTCGATGCCCTTGCAGTCGGGGAAGCGGACGCGGTCGACCTCCTGCCAGGTGGTCGGGTCGTACCAGACGAGGGTGCGGTACTTCTCCGCGACCGAGATCGCGTACCGGCCGTCCGGAGTGAAGTACATGTTGTACGGATCGACCACCGGGATGGTGTCGCCGGCCTGCCCGGTGACCGGGTCGATCCGGCGGACGACGTCGCCCTGGTCGTCCGTCGCGTACAGGGCCGTCATGTCCCAGGACGGGACGACGTGCTGGACCTCGATGCCCACGTGGAATCTGTCCACGACCTGGAACGTCTGGGTGTCGATGACCCAGACGTCGCCGGACTTGGTGTTCGGCACGTAGGCGTACGCCTTCGAGCGCTGCGCGGCGGGGCCGAGCATGTTCGCGCCGGCGTCGGAGTAGATGTTGCGCGGGTCGGTGACCGGCGGCATGCCCGGCAGCACGTCGACCGCGGCCGGCGGTGCCGACGCGGCCGACGGTGCCGACGATGCCGACAGTGCCGACGGTGCAAACGGGCTCGTCGGGGCCGGGGCCGGCTCGTCGCGGGCCGATCCGGCGCCCGTCGAGAACCCGGACCCCATCGACCCCGACATCGATCCCGACATCGTCGAGTGGTCCATCGGCGGGTCGGCGGTGACCGAGCCCGAAGCGGCCGACCCGGACTGCCCGGCCGATTCGGCGGCCCCCGGGCCCGGCGAGCAGGCCGCCGCCAGCAGCACCACCACCAGTCCGGCCACGCGCACACGCCGCATCGCGGCTCCCCTCCCCCGCTCGGGCGGCCGAACCGCCCGACACCGCCGATGAGCGTAGCCAGGCCGGGGTGGACGCCGTGGTTGCACCCCGCCGCGCCGGCGGCCAGACTGCGCCCATGGGCCAGCGGCAGCAGCATCCGGCGCGACGGGGCGGGACCGGGCGGGCAAGGCCGATCGGGTTCGCCCTGCTGGTGCCCGTTCTGCTGGTCGCGGGCTGCGGGGCGGGCGGGACCCCGTCGGGCCCCGGGTCGACGACCGCCGGCAGCGCGGCGACCTCGACGGCCACTACCGCGCCGGGGCCGTCCGCGGGGTCGGCGCCCGCGAGCCGGCCGTCCCCGTCCGCCGCTCCCCGGCCGAGCGGGTCGCTGACGGTGTCGGGGTCGGTGTCAGGATCGGTGTCAGGATCGGTGGCCGCCGGTGGCCCCACCACGTTGACCGGCACGGTCACCGAGGGGGTCGAGAGCCGGTGCGTGGTGCTCGTGGACGACACCGGCGCGACCCTGGCCAACCTGATGGGGTGGGACCTGCAGGCGCACCCGTTCGGTTCGACCGTGCAGGTCACCGGCACCTTCGAGGAAGGCCTGATGACGACCTGCCAGCAGGGCCGCCCGTTCACGGTGACGTCGGTCGTCGCGGGCTGACCGGCGGCCGACCCGCCGGCCCGGTGCCCTCGGCCGCGGCCGGCCGGTCAGCCGTCCCCGACCAGCGGTGACGCGGCCACCGCGGTGCCGTCCGGCAGTTCGCTGATCCGGAAGTCGGCGAACACGTTCGGGGCCAGCGCCTGCAGCTCCCGCAGCACCGCGACGGCCAGCGACCGGATCTCCACGTCCGCCGCCTCGGTCGCCCGCATGCCGACGAAGTGCCGCCAGGCCCGGTAGTTGCCGGTGACCACGATGGCCGTGGTGGTCGCGTTCGGCAGCACCGCGCGGGCCGCCTGCCGCGCCTGCTTGCGGGCCAGCGTGCCGTCCGGCGCGCGGGCCGCCCGCTCCTCCAGACCGGCCAGCAGCCGGTCGTAGGCCTGCGCGGCGTGCCGGGTCGCCTCGGTGAAGATCTCGTGCAGTTCCGGATCACCGGCGATGGCGTCCGGCTCGGCGACCTCCGGCCCGGACGCCGGCAGGAATCGCTGCGACAGCTGCGAGTAGGAGAAGTGCCGGTGCCGGATCAGCTCGTGGGTGACCGATCGGGAGACGTCGGTGATGTAGAACGTCGCGGTGCTGTGCTCCAGCACCGACAGGTGCCCGACCTGCAGGATGTGGTCCAGGTAGCCGGCGTTGGTCGCGGTCGCCGGAATCGGCTTGGACCAGGACTGGTAGCAGGCCCGGCCGGCGAACTCGGCCAACGCCTGGCCGCCGGACGCGTCCGTGGTCCACGGCACGTCCGGCGGGGGCAGGAACTCGGTCCGGGCGACCAGCCGGACCGTCGGCGGTGCGCTCAGAGCGCGCCGCCCGCGGCGGTGGGCGCGCTGGCGTCGGT
Organism: Nakamurella sp.; assembly: GCF_048594475.1. Lineage (NCBI taxonomy): Bacteria > Bacillati > Actinomycetota > Actinomycetes > Nakamurellales > Nakamurellaceae > Nakamurella > Nakamurella sp. The sequence continues at coordinate 6,653 of NZ_JBMDXT010000133.1, forward strand.
GCCCGAGTCGCCGACCTGCTCGCGGGCCAGGTAGGTCTCGATCTCGAACCAGTCGCTGCCGGCCCGCTGGGCGACGTTGAGCAGCGTGGACATCGAGGCGACCTCCTCGACCTGCTCCTTGAGGAACCACAGCATGAACTGCTCACCCAGGAAATCGTTCTCCGCGCGCGCGGTCGCGAACAGTTCCTTGATCTGGTCGGTGACCGCCCGCTCCTGGGCCAGGGCCAGCGCGATCGGTTCGACCACCGACTCGAAGTCGCCGCGCACCTCGTCCACGCCCGGGATGGCGACGTGCAGATCCCGGTCGAGCATCCACTGCACGATCATCATCGCGTGATTGCGCTCCTCGACCGACTGCCGGTAGAAGTGCGCGGCCAGCTGCGGCAGGTCGTGGGCGTCGAACCAGACCGCGATCGCCACGTACTGCTGGCTCGCGTTGAACTCGTGGCGGACCTGCTCGCGCAGCAGGTCGACGTAACGGCTGGACGTGTCGGATGCGGTCATGGCGGGAATCGTACGGGTGACGTCATCCGCCCTTGAAATGACGTCACAGTGGTGTCACCATGACGTCATGGATCTCACGCCGTACACCCAGAGCCTGCGCGACGACCTCATCACGGCCGCGTCGGTCGGCGACGAGGACGCCCGTCGCGCCGCCGTCATGCTGGCCGGAGCGATCGAGCCGGCCGCCCGGCTGGCCATCATGACCGCCCTGTCCGATCTGGCCGCCGAGGTCACCGGCGCGCTGCGCGACACCACCGTCGAACTCAAGCTCGACGGCCGGGACGTGCGCGTCGCGGTGACCGAGCACGTGGCCCCCGAACCCGTCGGCCCCCGTCCCGACGTCCTGCGCAAGCCGGCCGGGCCGGACTCGGCAGCCCCGGACGCGGCCGGGCCGGACGGCGCGGGCGACTCCCCCGAGGACCTCAAGCGCGCCGTGCAGGACGCGAGCGGCGAGCTGTCGCGGACCACCGTGCGGCTGTTCAACGAGCTCAAGTCGCAGGCCGAGCGGGCGGCCGCCGAGCAGGGCGTCTCGCTCAACACCTACATCTCCCGGGCGGTGTCGGATTCCGTGCGGTCCGCGGTCCCGGGCAAGAACCCCCGCGGGCGCGGCGGGAGCGGCCACGACCGCACCGTCACCGGCTACATCCGCGGCTGACGCACCCGTCGGGCCTGTCGGCCCAGTTCGCCCGCCGGCCCGGCCGGCCCCGCGTCGCCCCCGAGAAGAGGACCCCATGCAGACCTTCCTGACCCCCGAACCGATCACCATCGAGATCCGCAACTCCGCCGGCTCCGTCCAGGTCGACCTCGCCGACGTCACGACGTCGACGGTGGACGTCGTGCCCGGGCCGTCCCACCCGCTCGGCTTCCTGGACGACGTCATCCGGGCGGCCAAGGCGCAGTTCGTCGGCAGCCGCAGCGGCGGTGAGCCGATGTCCGGTGGCGACCGGGACGACCGGCCGCTGGACGACCCGGCCGAGCGGGTCCGGGTGGACCTTCGCCCGCGTCCCGCGGGCGGCGGCTCGCCGACCCTGATCGTGGACACCGACCCGGCCCGGGACGGGTGGAAGTCCGCCTTCACCGTGCACATCACCGCCCCGGCCGGGTCCGGGGTCCGGGTGCAGACCCAGTCGGCGAGCGCGGTGACCACCGGCATCGCCGATCGCGTCGAGGTCCGGACGGCGTCCGGCGACGTGCGGCTGGAGCAGGTGCTGGGCCGCTCGGTCGTGCAGACCGCCAGCGGCGACGTGACCATCGCCGACACCGCCGAGTGCGACGTGCGGACCGCGTCCGGCGACATCGAGGTCCGGCGGGTGCGCACGGAGGCGCAGTTGCACTCCACCTCCGGCGAGATCAGGGTCGACGGCGCCGGCGAGGACCTGTCCGCCCGGACCGTCTCGGGTGACGTCCGGGTGGCGGACGCGACACCCGGCCGGGTCGAGCTGATCACCGTGTCCGGGGACGTCGAGGTGGGCGTGCACCCCGGCACGCTGGCCGCGATCGACCTGAACTCCGTCTCCGGCAGCACCCATCACGACTTCGTGGTCAGCGACGCCCCGCCGGCGCCGGCCGCGGCGGCACCGGCTTCTCCGGACCTCTCGGCGGCCCGGCCCGGGTTCGACGCCCGGGCCGACATGGGGCCGGACCGCACCGTCGACGCCCCGGTGGACCGCGACCTCGGAGCCGGGAGCGAGCCGGCCGCCGAGGCCGGCGCGGACCGCCCGCACGGTGGGTCCGGCGCGGCCGAGCCGGTGCTGGAGCTGCGGGTCAAGACGACGTCCGGCGACATCCGGCTGCGCCGCGCCGCCGGCTGAACCGGGA
>NZ_JBMDXT010000134.1:0-8951 GCF_048594475.1 Nakamurella sp.
GACCCGGGGCCGGCGTCCGGCTCCGGCCGAGGCCGTTCATCGGAGCCGGGCGCGGACACCGCCGCCGGTGCCTCCGGGTTCGTCGAGCCCCACTGCCGCAGCTTGGGCACGAGCCACTGCGGACCGGTGCGGAGCATCGACAGTTTCAACCCCATCCGAGTGTTCGGCCGCCACGACCGCGCTGCGGGACCCGAGGTCCGCCACCCGCGGCCGTCGGGACCGGCGATCCCGCTCGACCCGGCCCAGCCTAGCCAGCCGGCCGGACCGGCCGGTGGAGGCGGCCCGGAGCGCCGGTCACATGATCATCTGTGGTGACCCCGGTCACCTCCCGGGCCGTGCGGCAAAGCAGTGGATCGAACCGGGCCGATCGGGCAGCATCGGGGACGCCCGGGCACGCATCGATCCGCCCGGTCGACCGTCGCGAGCAGTGGAGCCCCGTCATGACCCAGCGCAGCACCCCCGACCGCGATCGGCGCCGTCCCCGCGCCCTCCGGGCGCTGCGTCTGCCGCGGGCGCTGCATCTGCCGCGGGCGCTGCGCCCCTTCCGCAAGGTCCAGTACCGCTGGCTCACCACCGCCCTGGCCTGCTCGCTGTGCAGCGTCGGGATCTGGCTGGTGGCGTCGGTCTGGCAGGTCATCCAGCTCGGCGGCACCGCCTCCGACCTGTCGCTGGTGGCCTTCGGGTCCGCCCTCGGGCTGACCCTGTCCGTGCTGATCGGCGGGGTCGTGGCCGACCGGGTTCCGCAACGCCGGATCCTGCTGGTCGTCGAGGCGGTGCGCGGCCTGGGCTTCGCGACGGCCGCCGTCCTGGCCCTCACCGGGGTCGTGCAGATCTGGCAGCTGGCCGTCATCGGGCTGGTGCTGGGCCTGGCCGACGGCTTCTTCTACCCGGCCTACTCGGCCTGGTTGCCGGCGCTGGTCGACCCCGACGAGCTGCTGGCCGCCAACGGGATCGAGGGCATGCTCCGGCCCACGGTCATGCAGGGCCTCGGCCCGCTGGTGGCCAGCCTGGTCATCGCGGCCTGGTCGCCCGGGGCCGCGTTCGCGCTCGTCGCCGTCCTGCAGGTGGGGACCGCGTCGGCGCTCTGGGCCATGCGGACGACCGCCGTGCGGCGGGAGCTCGATCCGGACGTGCATCCGCTGCGCAGCGCCGTCACCGACGTCCGCGACGGCTTCGCCTACATGGTCCGCACCCGGTGGCTGCTGGCCACCCTGCTGTTCGCGACCGTGCTGGTGCTCATCGTCATCGGGCCGATCGAGGTGCTCCTGCCGTTCGCGGTCAAGGACCAGACCGGCGGCGGCCCCGGCGCGTTCGCCGCCGCGCTGGCCGCGTTCGGGGTCGGCGGGGCGCTCGGCTCGCTGACGGCCGCCAGCATGCGGCTGCCCCGCCGCTACCTGACCCTGATGATCCTGGCCTGGGGCGTCGGGTCGCTGCCGCTGGCCGTCATCGGCCTGACCGACCTGCTCGGCGTCATCGCCGCCGCCTGCTTCGTCGTCGGTTTCGTGCACTCGGCCGCCCAGGTGGTGTGGGGCACCCTGCTCCAGCGCCGGGTGCCGCCCGCGCTGCTCGGACGGGTGTCGAGCCTGGACTTCTTCGTGTCCCTGGCGCTGATGCCGATCTCGATGGCGCTGGCCGGTCCGGTCGGCGACGCGGTCGGCATCACCACCGCGTTCCTGGTCGCCGGGATCGGCTCGGCGGTGCTGGCCGTCCTGACGCTGTGGATCGCCAAGCTGGGGCCGGACGAGCTCGCCCACCCGCTGGACGACCTGCCGGTCGCGGCCCCCGACCCCGTGCCGCTCACCGAGGACTGAGGGCCGGCTGGCCGGCCCTCAGCCGAGGACCTCGTGCACGTAGCACCAGCGCCACGCCTCCCCCGGCTCGAAGCTGCGCATCACCGGGTGAGCCGTGTCGTTGAAGTGCCGGGTGGCGTGCCGGCCGACCGACGAGTCGCAGCACCCGACGTTGCCGCAGGTCAGGCACAGGCGCAGGTGCACCCAGCGGGTGCCCTCGCGGAAGCAGTCCGCGCAGCCGTCCGGGGTCTGCGGGGTGGCGGCCAGCGGCGCGGCGTCCAGATCGGCGCACAGGTTGGCCGCGGGCTCGGGCGTGACCAGGGTGCGTTCCAGGTCGGTCTCGGCCCGCGCCTCCCGGCGGTCGATCATGGACTCCTCGACGTCCAGCGCCTCCATGACGCCGGTCAACACCTCCGAGTCGACCTCCCCCGCCTTGCGGATCTTGAGCACCGCGGCCCGTTCCGCGGCCAGCATGGCCGTCCGCAGCCGCCGGTACTGCTCGCTGGGCGGTTCGTCGCCGCCGGTGTCGCCTAGGCGTTCCCAGACCTGATTGAGGCGGGACTCGCCCCGGGCCCGCAGGACCCGGACCACGTCCTCGTCGTCCCGGTCGGTGACGATCCGGTCCAGCTCGTGCCGGCCGGCCTCCACCGCCGCCTGGAGCACGGTGGCCTCCTGCAGCGCGTCCTCCCGGGCGTCCGGCCCGCGGACCTGGAGCGTGCGGGCCAGCCAGGGCAGGCTCAGGCCCTGGATGAGCAGGGTGCCCGCGGTGACCACGAACGCGCCCAGCACCAGGACCTGCACGTTCGGGACCGAGGCCGGGATGACGAACGCGGCCGCCAGCGTCACCACTCCGCGCATCCCGGCCCAGGACACCACCGCGGTGGACCGCCACGAGAAGGCCTCGTCGGTGCTGCCGCGGGGCCGGATCAGCAACAGGCCGACGGGGAAGACCCACAGCGGCCGGACCAGGATCACCGTCACCAGCACGCCGGCGCAGAACCCGGCGATGGTCCAGAACGAGAGCGTCGTGGCGCCCAGGCTGTCCACGATCCGGCGCACCTGCAGGCCGATCAGCAGGAACACCGTGTTCTCCAGCAGGAACTGGATGGTCTCCCAGTTGATCCGCTCGTTCATCCGGGAGGTGGCGTTCTGGATGATCGGCGCCTTGTGGCCGAGCACGAGGCCGGCCGTCACCACTGCGATCACCCCGGAGGCGTGCAGCTCCTCGGCCGGCAGGTAGGCCAGGAACGGTGCCATGAACGAGATCGTGCAGTCGATCAGCGGGTCCGAGACCTTGCGCCGGACCAGGGACAGCAGCAGCGCGACGGCGAAGCCGATGACCGCGCCGCCGGCCGCGGCCCAGACGAAGTCCAGGGTCACGCCCCACAGGCTCACCGTCGCCCCCACCGCGACGATCGCGGTCCGCAGGGCGACCAGCGCCGTCGCGTCGTTGAGCAGCGACTCGCCCTCCAGCACGGTGACGATCCGGCGGGGCAGGCCGATCCGGCGGGCGATCGCCGTGGCCGCCACCGCGTCGGGCGGGGCGACGACGGCGCCGAAGGCGAAGGCCGCCGCCAGCGGGATCGGGATCAGCAGCCAGGCGACGAACCCCACGATCAGGGGGGTCGCGACGACCAGGCCGACCGCCAGCCAGGCGATCGACCGCCGGTTGGCCGAGATGTCGACCAGGGAGGTGCGGATCGAGGCGGAGTACAGCAGCGGCGGGAGCAGGCCCACCAGCACCAGCTCGGGACTGAGCTCGAACGGCTCGACGAACGGCAGGAAGGAGGCGCCGATGCCGATCACCACCAGCAGCAGCGGGGCGGGCGCCCCGAGGCGTTGGGCGATCACACTGGCAACGGTCACCGTGGCGATCAACGCCAGGATCCACAAAGCGGTCTGCACGGGCCGATCGTCGCATCCCGGCGGCACTGTCGGGGCCCGGTCCTAGGGTGGCGCCATGACGACACTCCAGGACCGCCCCCGCACCGCACTGCTGGTCATCGACGTGCAGAACGGGGTGGTGAACGGCAGCTACCGGCGGGACGAGGTGGTCGCGACGATCAACGGGCTGATCGACCGGGCCCGGGCCGAGCAGGTGCCCGTCGTGTGGGTCCAGCACAGCAGCGCGGAGTTCCCGCCCGGCAGTGCGCCGTGGGAGTTCGTGCCCGAGCTGGTCCGGGCCGACGCGGAACCGCTCGTCCACAAGCGGTACGGCGACTCGTTCGAGGACACCACCCTGGAGGAGGAACTGGCCCGGCTCGGGGTGGGCCGGCTGGTGGTGACGGGCGCGCAGACCGACGCCTGCATCCGCTCCACCCTGCACGGGGCCCTGGTCCGCGGCTACGACGCGGTCCTGGTCGGCGACGCCCACACCACCGAGGACCTGACGGCCTACGGGGCGCCGCCGCCGGACGCGGTGATCGCCCACACCAACCTGTACTGGAGCTTCCAGGAGGCCCCCGGCCGCAGCGCCGGCACGGTGCCGTCGACGGAGGTCAGGTTCGACGCCGCCGGCTGACCGGCATCAGCTCGAGCCGAGCACGGCCGCCCGGGCCTGGGCCACCGCGGTGGCCGGCCCCGCGGCGTGCCAGGTGTGGCCGCCGTACTCGAACACCGCGGTGGTGCCGCCCAGCCCGAGGACGAGGGCGGCGCCCGGCAGCCAGTCCCACAGCGGCGGGTCCGCGTGCAGCCAGACGCCCAGCCGGCCGGCGGCGACGGCGGCGAGCTCGATGGAGCCCGAGCCGATGATGCGCACCGACGCGGCGCCGGCGATGGCCCGGACCAGCCCGTCGCGCAGGGTGGGATTGCGCAGGCGCGGCGGGTGCAGGTAGGTGGTGATGGCGACCTCGGCCAGCTCGCGGTCGACGATGCGCGGCAGCGGTGCGCCGTTCAGGGTGGGCGGCACCGCCGGCCCGCCCAGCCACAGCTCGTCCGTCGTCGCCTGATAGATCGCCCCCAGGGCCAGATCGCGCACCGGGTCGACGTCCTCCCCGGCGGTGTCGGCGGTGTCGGCGGTGTCGGCGGGGCCGTCGGTCGGCCCGTCCACCAGGGCCAGCGCCGAACACCAGGCCGGCAGGCCGGAGACGAAGTTGTAGGTGCCGTCGACCGGGTCGATCACCCAGGTCCGGCGGCCGGGGGCGGCCGCCCCCTCCTCGCCCAGCACCCCGTCGGCCGGACGCTCGGCCGCCAGCCGCTCCACGATCAGCGCCTCGGCCGCCTTGTCGGCATCGGACACGACGTCGCTGATGCTGGTCTTCTCCTCGACCCGGAGCCCCTCCGCGCGCATGCGGGCGGCCAGCCGCCCCGCGGTCGTCACCAGGTCGGCGGCCAGCTCGGGATCGGAGAGTGTCGCGGTCACCGCCCCACCGTAGCCAGCGCTGGACCGCCCACGATGCCGGGCGGGTCGGGGTGTGGCCTGGTACACAGGGGCGGTGACCCAACTGCTCCTCGGACCGCTGCTGCGGCACGTCGGAACGACGGACGCGACCATCTGGGTGGAAACGGACACGCCGTGCGAGGTGGGCGTTCTCGGCGCCACCGAGCGCACCTGGACGGTCGGCGGCCACCACTACGCGCTGGTCGAGGTCCGCGGTCTGGAGCCGGGGACCAGCACCACCTATGAGGTCACCCTGGACGGGGAGCCGGTCTGGCCACCGCCCGGGGACGACCGGCCCGCGCCCCGGATCCGGACCGTGGACGCCGAGCGGCCGGTGACCATCACGTTCGGCTCGTGCCGGTACGCCAGCTCCGCGGCCGTCGACGACCCCAAGTACGACGCCGACGCGCTCGCCTCGCTGTCCCGCCGGCTGGTCGGCCAGCCCGAGGAGCAGTGGCCGCAGGCGCTGCTGCTGCTGGGCGACCAGGTCTACGCCGACGAGACCTCGGCCGGCACGCAGGAACGGATCCGGCGGCGCCGGGACATCACCAAGGGCGCCAAGGAGCAGGTCGCCGACTTCGAGGAGTACACCTGGCTCTACCACGAGTCGTGGACCGACCCGGACGTGCGCTGGCTGCTGGCCACCATGCCGACCTCGATGATCTTCGACGACCACGACGTGCGTGACGACTGGAACACCTCGGACTCCTGGCGCCGCGACATGGCCGCCCAGCCCTGGTGGCACGACCGCATCGTCGGCGCGCTGACCTCGTACTGGGTGTACCAGCACCTGGGCAACCTCGGCCCCGCCGAACTGGCCGAGAACGAGCTCTACCAGCGGGTCCGCCGCGCCGGCCAGGACGTGCAGCCGCTGCTGCGCACGTTCGCGGAGGCCGCCGACGCCGAGGCCGACGGCGCCAAGGGCGCGCGCTGGTCGTACCGGCGCGATTTCGGCCCGGTGCGGCTGCTGGTCATCGACTCCCGCTGCGGGCGGGTCCTGGACGGCACCCGCGGGATGATCGGCGACGCCGAGTTCGACTGGATCACCGACCAGCTCGCCGGCGACTACCACCACCTGCTCATCGGCACCTCGCTGCCCTGGCTGATGGCGCCCGCCCTGCACGACGTCGAGGCCTGGAACGAGGCCCTGTGCGCCGGCAGGCGGGGCCGGTTGGTGGCCCGGCTGTCGGAGGGTTTGCGGCGGGGACTCGACCTGGAGCACTGGGCCGCCTTCGGCCGGTCCTTCGAGCGGCTGGCCGGGCTGATCGCCGCGGTCGGCCGCGGCGAGTACGGCGGCGCCGCCGGCGCCCCGTCGACGGTGTGCGTGCTGTCCGGCGACGTGCACCACGCCTACATCGCGGCCGCATCCATGGCCGGCGGCACCCGGTCCGCGGTGTACCAGCTCACCTGTTCGCCGTTGCACAACCGGGTGCCGGCGGTGATGAAGCTGGCCTTCCGGGCCGGCTGGAGCGCCGTCGCCGAACGATCCGTGCGCGTCGTCATCGGGACCGTCGCCCGCATCCCCCGCCCGTCCACCCGCTGGCACCGGCTCGCCGGCCCGCTGTTCGGCAACGACGTCATGTCGTTGACCCTGGACGGTCCGCGGGCCCAGGTCTGGCTCGATCAAGCGGGGCCGGACGCCGGCCACCCCGAACTGCACGAGATCACCCGGCTGCGGCTGGCCTGAACACCCGGAACGGTCGGCGGCGCGCCGTCACCCGGAGCGGGTGACCCGGGCCGTCGCACCGGCCCCATCGCGTAACGTGATGCCCCGTGCTCATCATCGCGATCATCCTGGTGGGAATGCTGGCCGGTGCGGCCGCGCAGCTGGTCTTCCGGAGCGGCAAGCGCCCGATCGACTGGACCGCGGCGATCGTCACCGGGCTGATCGGATCCTTCGTCGGCGGCATGCTGATCAGCCTGCTGTTCGGCGACGGGCTCAACATCCGGCCCTCCGGTCTGATCGGGTCGATCATCGGGGCCATCGTCGTCGCCGGCGTCTACAAACTGGCGACCGGCCGCGCCCCCGGGGACCGTTCGCGCCGCTGACCCGGCCGGCCCGCCGACGGCGATAGAGTCGGGGCCATGCAGCAGTACCTGGACTTGATGGATCGCATCCTGACCACCGGCACCGTCAAGTCCGACCGGACCGGGACCGGCACCCGCAGCATCTTCGGCCACCAGATGCGCTTCGACCTGGCCGACGGCTTTCCCCTGGTGACCACCAAGAAGGTGCACACCCGCTCGGTGATCGTCGAGCTGCTGTGGTTCCTGCAGGGCTCGACCAACGTCCGGTGGCTGCAGGAGCGCGGGGTCACCATCTGGGACGAATGGGCCGACGCCGACGGCGAGCTCGGTCCGGTCTACGGGCACCAGTGGCGGTCCTGGCCCGCTCCCGACGGCCGGCACATCGACCAGATCGCCGCCGTCGTGCGGTCCCTGCGGTCCGATCCCGACTCCCGGCGACACATCGTCTCGGCCTGGAACGTGGCCGAGGTCGACGAGATGGCGTTGCCGCCCTGCCACACCATGTTCCAGTTCTACGTGGCCGACGGCCGGCTCTCCTGCCAGCTCTACCAGCGGTCGGCCGACGTGTTCCTGGGTGTCCCGTTCAACATCGCCTCGTACGCCCTGCTGACCGCGATGATGGCGCAGGTCGTGGGGCTGCGGCCCGGCGAGTTCGTGCACACCCTGGGGGACGCGCACCTGTACTCGAACCATCTCGACCAGGCCCGGTTGCAGCTGACCCGCACCCCCCGGCCGCTGCCCGAACTCGAGCTCAAGCCCGACGTCACCGAGATCGACGCCTTCACCCTCGACGACATCGTCATCCGCGGGTACGACCCGTACCCGGCGATCAAGGCGCCCATCGCGGTATGACCCGGGTAGAGGCCGCCGCGGCCCCGTCCCCGACCGTGGTCCTGGTCGCCGCCGTCGCGCGCAACGGGGTGATCGGGGCCGACGGGGGCATGCCCTGGCACATCCCGGCCGACCTGCGGCGGTTCAGATCGATCACCATGGGCCACCCCATGGTGATGGGTCGCCGGACGTTCGAGTCGATGGGCGCGCTGCCCGGGCGCCGCAGCATCGTCATCACCCGGGACCGCGCCTGGCGGGCCGACGGGGCCGAGGTGGCCGACTCGTTGGACACCGCGCTGTCCATGGCGGCCACCACCGACGACCTGATCATGGTGGTCGGCGGCGGCCAGATCTACGCCCAGGCGATCGACCGGGCCGACCGCCTGGAGATCACCCACCTGGACCGCGAGGCGCCCGGCGACACCGTGTTCCCGGCGATCGACCCCGGCATCTGGGCGATCACCGGCCGGGAGGACGGGGACGGTCTGGTCTTCGCGACCTACACCCGGCGGAGTCCGCTCCGCGACCTGGCCGACCTCGTCCGGTCGATGGAGCCGCAGCTGCTGGCCGGGGAGTTCGAGTACTGCACCGTGCCCGGGCCGGCGGTGCCGGCGGGGCTGTCCCCGGTCGCCACGGTGCGGGAGCCGGAGGGCCTGACGCTGATCCTGCCGGCCGACGAGGCCGCCGCGGCCGGCCTGCCGGGCGGGTTCCGCTGCCGGCAGATCACGCTGCGGGTGCCATCGGCGCTCGACGCCGTCGGCCTGACCGCGGCCGTCGCCGGCGCGTTGGCCGACGACGGCATGGCGTGCAATGTGGTCGCCGGCTTCCACCACGACCACCTGTTCGTCCCGGCGGCGCAGGCGGACCGGGCGATGGCCGCGCTCGCGGCGCTGGCCCACACCCGGACCGACTGACCGCCGGCC